>CAVAII010000060.1:0-2167 GCA_963588535.1 Erysipelotrichaceae bacterium
GTCTTACGATAGGTTTGGCAACTATTGTTGTTTTCTTTTTGCGGAAAAATACTTTTTGACACCAGTTAATAAAATTACATCCAGTCGGTATGCAGAAAAGGTAGAATAACATAAACATTACCCAAAATCCGAAGGTTGAAGGCAAGATCAAATACTCTGGTTTGGTGGCTATATCAAGTCCTTGCGACACTGCTTGTTGAAAAGGATATAAGGATCCGTCTGCAAGTTCGCACATTGTGCCAAAACGGCGTGCGTAATACAAAAGTAAGAACTCTATCCACCCTGTCCAGAACAATAATCCGCCAATAAGACCGAATAATGTTTGTTTGGTATCGCCTTTTACGAATATTCCCCAGATGGTTATCACAAGACCCAAGAATCCTAACATAAATCCACCAACGTGTAAGGCAGATTCTCCCATGAATTTCTCCATTAAAATCATTGCTGCGTGACCTAATGGCATCAAGAACAGGACTAATAAAAATGAGACTATTGCTTTGCCCCAATACATTTGTTTTTTCATTGTCGTTATACCTAATTAAAATATTGTTAAATTACTTTGCAAAATTAGATATAAATATTATTGCCTTTACTAATTATTTTTGAGTATTTTGTTATTGAAGAAATCAAAAAAAATTGTAACTTTGCATCCTCAAACTAATATGAACATAAGACTTAATGTATAACCTTTATTCTAAAATGCGAACAAACTTGGTCCTTAGGACAGAACAATCGGAGGCGATGGCTATTAAGTCTCTTTATTTGTTATATGATTAGGGCGTTATCTGTTTTTCTTTTTCCTTGACTTGATAATATCAAAAAAGATACTTAAAGTAGGGGAGAGAGTTTAGAAAAAGATTTTATCTAATTACTAATCATATAATTAACATAAATAATAATGAAAACAACAATAGCAACAACAAGAAGAAAATTATTTAATTATCTATTAATAACCTTAGGTTTTTTATCAGCCTTTGGTCCCTTTGTGACGGATTTGTATTTGCCGGCACTACCTTCGTTATCTAAGGAATTTTCTACATCTCCTTCGGTAGCACAATTAAGTCTAACGATGTCAATGTTAGGCCTTGCGATAGGACAGATACTTATTGGTCCGATAAGTGATAAATATGGACGAAAAAAATTACTTTTAGGATCGTTATTCATATTTATTATAGCCACAATCGGTTGTATTCTATCAACTACTATACACACTTTCAACCTAATGCGTTTGTTTCAGGGAATGGCAGGTGCAGGCGGAATCGTTTTGTCAAGAAGTATCGCAACAGACTTGTATTCTGGCGAAAGACTGACGCAATTTATCTCCATGATGTCTGCCGTTAATGGCATAGCACCCGTAGCCGCACCGATAATTGGTGGAATTATTCTCTCGTTTGCTCACTGGAAAATAATATTTTGGGTCTTGCTGTTTGTAGGTTTAGCACTTATAGGTTTGAGTATTAATCTAAGCGAGTCGTTAAGTAACCGCAATAGATTGCAAACGCCGTTGATAAACTCGTTTGTTAATTACAAGAATTTGGTATTTAATCATACTTACATAATTCATTTTCTTATTTATATGTTCTCCTCATTTGTGCTATTTACTTACATATCTTCTTCGACTTTTATCTTACAAGAGGTCTATAAAATGTCTTCTTTGCTGTTTAGTTTGTGCTTTGCTATCAACGCAATAGTTATTGGAGTTGGCTGTGCTGTGGCAGGACATTTGGCAGGTAAGAAAAGTCTGAGATATGGTATGATAATAATGTTTGTAGGTGCGATTTTCTCGATAATAAGTCTAAATTTGCTGCATTCTGCTTTGATAGTAGAGGTAACTTTTATGATTATATTGCTTGGATTTGGTCTATTACAGCCTGTACCTATGTCGATTGCGTTGGACAGTGAAAGAAATAATGCAGGAGTTGCTTCTGCTGCTTTGGGAGCGAGTGGATTCCTTGCAGGGGGTATTGCAGCCCCATTAGTAGGTAGTGGTAATATGCTGATAACTACATCTATAATGTTTGTAGTAGGTGCAATTATTGTTTCTTTCTGTGTCTTTCTTTCGTTAAGAATGAAAAAGAAATAAATAAGAACAAAAGGAGTGAAAATAATTCGACGAAAGAATTTTCTAATTGGTCGAAAGATTCTGATGAATGGTCGAATTATTTTT
>CAVAII010000060.1:2177-6750 GCA_963588535.1 Erysipelotrichaceae bacterium
GAATAACTGAATGTTTTTTTTCTTTAGTGTAACCACTGAAATATCTTCACTAATCATTAAAATAAAATCAGTAAAGAAAAAATTCTTTTCAGTAAAGAATAAAATAAAATCAGTAAAGAAAAAAATATTATCAGTACTTATTTGGATAATATCAGTAGTTATCAGAATAATATCAGTACTTATTTGGATAATATCAGTAGTTGTTTTAAGGATAGGAAAGTAGAGAGGGAAAAGGTTTGGAATTAGTTGTTAGACCAAATATTCCAACTTGCATCTGCTTGATTATGGAGCATTTGTAAGCCATTTATGGTCTTGCAACCCTTTTCTTTGGCTGTCTTTAATAATAATGTTTGGGAAGGATTGTAGATTAGGTCAAAAACTATTTGCGGGGGGTTGATTTTATTTGTGTCAATATCCGCAATAGGAGGGTAAGTAGCCATACCACAAGGGGTTGCGTTGATGATTAAATCGAATATTGAGAAATTTTCCATTCTATTTAGTTGCTTATAACTAATAGTAGATCCGCTTGCGAGAGTATCTATGTGGATAGAGTAAGTATTTGGATTATTGAAGTTAGGATCTATGTCAAGATCTGCTAAGGAGTCTTTCCTAGTTACATATAAGTGTTTGATGTTTTGTGATTTAAGGGCATAACCTACGGCTTTTGCAGCACCAAATGTACCGAGTATTAGAGCAGAGTGAATATTTTTTATGTCAGTTTCGTTTTGTAGAGAGAGAAGAAAACCAATCCAATCTGTATTATAGCCGATTAACTTATTGTTTTGGATTTTGATAGTATTTACTGCACCAATCTCTTTTGCGTCTTCGGATAAACTATCCAAATAATTAAGAATCTGTATCTTATAAGGTGATGTAACGTTAAGACCTTGTAAATCTTTTTCTTTTTGTAGAAGAGTTGATAGGTTCTTGATACATTTTAGTTCAAACAATTCATATCTACAATTATTATAATGTAGAGAAGAGAACTTATTTTCGAAATAAGTTTTGGAAAATGAGTGTTTTATGGGATTGCCGATTAACCCAAAAACTCTATTTTGCATTATTAGTGCTTTTCTTTTTCTTTATGCCATTGTAAATCAAGTATAGGACGAACAAAATACCGAGTCCCAAAAGAATATATGACAATTCGGAAGAGTATTTTTCGATTATATCTTGCTGACCTTTTGCTAAATAGCCAAGAACTGCCAAGATACTATTCCAAATTGCAGCACCTAAGAAAGTAAATAATAAGAATACCCAAAAATTCATTCTTGCAAGTCCAGCAGGAATAGATATCAATTGACGTACTCCTGGAACTAATCTACCGATAAAAGTAGAGGATTTGCCATGTTTTACAAAATATTCTTCGGCTTTAGTAACTTTCTCACCACTAAGTAATAGCATGTGTCCAAGACGAGTCTCGGCAAACTTAAAGACAATAGGTCTACCGATAATCAAGGCTAATACATAATTAAATATAGCACCTATCAAGGCACCAATCGTACCAAAAATAACAACAAGTACAATGTTCATATTATTATCATCACTTAGGGCTTTGTAAGCAGCAGGCGGAATAACAACTTCGGAAGGAAAAGGAATAAACGAACTCTCTACTGCCATTAATAGAGTAATTGTCCTGTAATTGATATTATTCATATACCAAGATACTACTCTTGTTACGGTGTTTTCCTTCTTTGCTGTGCTCTCAACTTGTTTGTTTTGCTCTGTCTTAGAAGTTGTTTGAGCATTAACAAAAGAATTGCTAATTAGAACAAACGACACAAGTGCAACGATTATGTATTTGATATTTTTCATTCTATGTAAGGTGTTTTTATTTGATTTCTAACTATGTTTGTGTTACTTATTTTGTCTTTTATTTGTTTTTATCTTATACTTTGTAGGCTGCTTTTAGACAACGTATGTAGTTGTCGTTAGTTATTAACTCAGGATAATTCTCTTTTAGGTATTCAGGAAAATCATCTAAGGTTTTCAACAATCCTAATATACGAATAGAGTAGTCATCGTACTTCTTATCCGTGCAAGTTATTTTCAGGAACTCGTACCAAAACTCTTCGCCGCAACCATCTAACTTGTTGGTTATATAATGTAGGACTTTGATAGCCTCGTATGTGTCTTCGTCAATTAGTTTTAAGTTAGCAAGCAAGATTCCAGCCTCTTGAACAACCTCACTTTCGTCCGAAGTAGTTACAATAAACATAAGCAGATTCTTAGTGTCCTCAGTATATCCGTATTCACATGCTTGCTTTGCAAATTTTAAGAAAAACCTCATCGAAACACCGTCCTTGATGGCTTTTTTTAATCCTTTTCTTGATTTTTCGCTTTCCCCAATGAAGCAATAACACAAAGACAAGTCCAAAAGATTAGAAGGTTCGAAATCATTAGGCGATTCCTTCTGCACAAGTTCGAACTCGGTAACCGCTTCTTTGTAACGTTTTTGTTGCATTAAGACTGCGGCTAAATGAAGATGCAAGTCAGCAGGAAATTCTGTAGAATAACTTATTGCTTTGCGAAACTCTTCTATCGCTTGTGGGAAGTCGTCCAAGAAAACCAAACAATCGGCACGACAAGAATGCTTTGTCTCGCCTTTTGGTGAGATAGCAATGGCAAAATCAATGGCTTGAAGTGCTTCTTTATAACGTTTCGAACCAAGATATACAACCGAAAGAGCCGTCCATGCGTTATCGTTGAAAGGATTATCAGAAGATAGTTGTTTAAGAAAATCTATCATTCTATTTCTTAGTGATTCGTCTGCCACACAATTAGTATAAGTGCCTAACAATAAAGCATCTTCGCTATCAATCATTAATCCTTTTCTAATAAAAGACTCTGCCAATATATATTTTTGTTTATCTATATAAACCCTACCTATAAGGGCATAGACAAATGGGTTATCTGTTGTGTGTTTAATAATATCTAATAAGATTTCAAGGGCTTCGTCTACATGGATTTGATTATCTATACACATAGTAGCCAAATCTATTTTCATATCTTCGGAGTCTACTTTTTTAAGTGTACTACTCAGTAGACTAATAGCCTTTTCTATCTCGTTCTTAGATGCAAGGAAGGATGCATATTGCGATACTATCTCCTCATTATAAGGGAAATATTTGTAGGCTTCCAAAATGGCTGCCTTAGTCATATCATCGTTTTTGTTTTCTACGAAATATTCTATGATATCTATATAATTATCCGAGTCAAACCAAACTTTCTTGCCGTCCTTGATATGACTTATAAACAAAGATGCTTGCATCTTCATTTCTTCTCGTTGTTCTCTATCAAAATCTTCCATACGCAGTTTCTTATTTTTTTATTTTCAAAAAACATTCTCACTTATTTAACCAAGATAACCAAACAACGACTTGCTTGCCAAAACTCTTCGCTACTTGTAATTAGTAGAGAGGAAGGTTTGTTTTGAGGTCCTTGCAATGAGTACGAATTACTAGGGTGTGAGGTTAGTACTTCAACTCTTTGTCCTGTTAAAGGAATCTCATTAACGTTACGAATATCTATCTTTTTCATCGTACTAATATCACCATTAGTAGCCAAAGTAGTCGTTTTGCCGATACCAATAAATCCGCCTTTGGAGTCAATCAAACCTAATGCCTTTAATTCCTTTTTTGTTCCCACTACAAAGTAAGCACTATAACGTTCGTCTTCCAATTTACTCAAATCGGCTTTTGCTTTTTTGTTTTCCTCTTGTAGTTTGGTTACCTGAGAGTTAAGATTAGTTAATTCAACGTTTTTGTCTTTCAACTCTTCGGTAAGAGAGGCTATTTGGTTCTCACCTTCTTTGATACGATCATTCAAATTGTTGATTTTCTCCTGCAATTCACTTACGTTGGTTGCGTCTTGTTTTTGTTTCTTCAATTGAGATTGAATAGAGGCAATACGATTTCTGTCTTTTTCCAAAAGATCGGCTATTGCGTTAATCTGTGCTGTGATATGATTAGCCAAACTCTCGTTAATAACCTCATCGGAAGAGACTATTTGACGCAATTCTGTGTATTTAGAGGTAATACGCATCAAATTATTGTCAATATCTTTCATTTGAGCCTCCAAAGTTTGGCTCTCGCTGATTTTTTCATTCAAAAGAGTGTTAAAAGAATCTTTAAGATGTTGCTCTCTTAACCTTTGCTCTTCTTTATTTGTGCAAGAAACTCCTAAAAGTCCTATCATTATTGCACCGATTACTAATGTCTTTTTCATAATTGTTAAAAATTTTTTATTCTTTATTTGCTTTCTGGTTTGATTTCTTCTGCTCACGTTTTTTCTTATAGATAGGATAACAAATAGCACCTACTATAGATAAGACAAGTAAGATAGAACCAATCCAAGCAATGGTATTACCAGTCTTTAATATATTGCTATGACAGACAAATTCGATAGTGTGATTTCCTTTTGGTACATAAAGACCACGAAGAACGTAATTAGCACAGAAATAAGGAACTTCCTTACCATCAATATACGCATGCCAAGAATCTTTGTAGAATATCTCGGAGAATATCATTATTTGATCGGTAGAAGATTTAGTCTTGTAGGTTAAGTGTCCGAT
>CAVAII010000061.1:0-2132 GCA_963588535.1 Erysipelotrichaceae bacterium
GTTATGAATCTTTGCAATTCTTATGAGTCATTATATTCAAGACCATATCGTCCATAGCATCCATACCATAACGACCGATCTTGCCTATATCCTCCACCGTCTTGTCTATACTTGGCTCGGCAATACCATCGGTTGCAGAAACAACTATACTATTTATTGCCAAAAGTACGCTATCGAATGCACTATTTAAACCTGCTGATATCTTTAAGGCACAAGAAGGCTTAGCACCATCGCAAACCATACCTGTAATAGTGTTCGTCATATTCTTAATAGCCGAACAGGCCTGATCGAAACTACCTCCTGCCAAATAAACTATACCTGTGGCTGCACCCATTGAGGCATTTACCACTCCACAAAGAGCAGACAAACAACCTATCTTACCTTTTATGTAGATACTTGTTAGGTGCGAAAGGGTTAGGGCACGAATAATTTGCTCTCTATCAGCATTTCTTTTCTTACCATAATAATATACAGGAAGCGTACAAGTAATTCCTTGATTACCACTACCACTATTGGAATAAATTGGTAAGGTTATGCCGTCCATTCTTGCGTCCGAAGCGGCACAAGTACGTGCTATTATCTCGTTTCTAATACTTTTATCCCAACTGTTAAACAATTTTTTGCCGATCTGTAATCCGTACTCGCCTTCTAAACTTGCCTGACTGCATCTGTCATTAAGGGTTACGGTATCTTCTATCCATTCCAACTCGTCTAAAGGCTCGGTTGTAGCATAATCCCAAATTATTTTCTCGTTCAAAGCATTTAGTATCTCATCATCGCTACAAGTTTGACACTCTTCACTACATTTTTTCTCAAACAATACTTTTTCGTCCTTGGCTACATATACGAAATTGGTATGTTGTTGTTTGATAATCACTTCTGCTTTAGACGTCTTACTCTTTGCTATACATTGGATAAAGAATTTATCCGTTACATCGGCAGGTTGGATATTTATTGTGTGTGTATCTAACCATGTTTGGGCAGTATCTACATTGTCTTTGGCGTTTTCTAAGACCTGCAATCCTTTTTCGGACTCTCCGCAGACCACTCCTAACGCTACTGCAATAGGCAAACCTATCATTCCCGTACCTGGTATACCGACTCCCATGGCGTTTTTGATTATATTCTTGGATAGAAACAAATCTATGTTCTCTACCTTATCGCCCAAAACTTCTTTTGCTTTTGCTACTGCTAATGCAACTGCCACTGGCTCGGTACAACCAACTGCAATAACTATCTTATGTTGCATCAACTGTTTGATACACTCTGAAGTACTCATCTTAGTAATGCGGATAATTATTTCTTAGCAAAAATTTTCTCTACTACCATTGGACGATATTTGTCCTCATAGTTAGACTTGAATTTCTCAAAAGACATCTGTCTGTTGTATTTCTCGGCGTAGTAAACCAAAGCCATTTGCAATTCGTCCGGACCTAAGAAACCCATTATGCAATCTATAGGAGTGAAATCACTATGACGAATAGAAATAGTAGGATATCCGCCACCTCTTTGACCTTCCCAAATCACTTTCATTAACTCATGGGTACTTGCTTTTCCGCTACGAGTAGTAGGATTGTAACTCTCGCCGTTAATAGTTATTACTTCCGAACCCTCTGCGTTGAATTTGCAAGGGTAGAAATAATAATTAAGGATAGCAGCAACGGTATCATTAGAAAAACTCTTTTGATCCAATACTTTACACCAACCACACCAAGACGTATAGCAATCAATAAAGATTAATTTGGCATTATCGCCGTCTTTTTGTGCTTGTTCAATGGCTTGTTGAACGCTTATCCAGTTTACTTTTGAAGACGCTGTGTCTGTCTTTTGACAACTAGCAGTAAAGAAACAAACTACTGCCAAAACAATTATCAAAGATATTTTTTTCATCACTGTTAATTTTATATTTTCCTAAGTTAATACTCAAATTATTTACGTTTCCGTAATTTTTTGTGTTGCAAAGATACACAATTTTACTTAACTAGCAAAAAGATTATTTATTTTTTGTGCAATAATAACGATAGGAGCCTATTTTTGGGGGATAATTAGGCAAAGAAAGAGGAAAAACACGGGGAGGACGTGTGAAGTAGATGATTTTATTATATATAGAATAGGTTTGGAAGGGAATTACG
>CAVAII010000062.1:0-1193 GCA_963588535.1 Erysipelotrichaceae bacterium
TTTCCCTCACCGCCTTTATCGGTGCAAAGCCCTTTGGCTTTTGTTTTAACTATTTGTTTTGACATGATTTTTAATCAAACTTTTTTTTGACCCTACCCTCACAACTGCGTGAAGGTTTCTTGTCTAAAGTTTGACAATGCAAAGATTATAGCCGTAGAGCCATTACTACACCCTTGAAACTAAAAAAAATTTTAATAAAATAGTTAAAAGACTGATTAATAGAGAGAAAAAAATAAAAAAAATTAGATAGATAAAAACAAAAAAGGGTGTAGTAACTATACCCTTG
The DNA here is from genome assembly GCA_963588535.1 of Erysipelotrichaceae bacterium. Lineage (GTDB taxonomy): Bacteria > Bacteroidota > Bacteroidia > Bacteroidales > P3 > Scybalousia_A. Next base: position 287 of record CAVAII010000062.1, read on the forward strand.
ACTACACCTTGCACCCTAATACTATACTTTTTAGTGCTATTTTTATTGTTGTATATAATGTTCACGTACTAAGTTGTAAATGCGATAGCAAATTTTATCCTCTTTGCTTAAGCCTGATAATAAAGTTTCATCAAAGTTATCAAAGTTTGGGAATGTAGCCTGTGTGTATTTTTGCGAACATCTACCACCATCGTTTATTACCTTCCCACTCTCATCTCGTACCTCTATTGAGTCGAGAAAAATTCGCCAATTAATTCTATCTTGAGGTTGATGTTCCTTTAAGAAACTGTTTATTTTTGTACTTTCTTTTCCATTTATCAAAGCAACAAAATAAGCAAAACTTCTCAATGAGGCTTTCCATATATATTCATAATTAGTATCTTTCGATTCTTCTAATATTTCCCCTATAGTTATGTTTTTGTCTGTGTATTCTCTTGATAAATATTTCATAATATCTCCAAAACTTTTTTTCAAGAGGTTATTTATAGAGTTTATTAGAAGTTGTTTTTGTTCAACAATTTCGGTGGTAGGGTCTTGTTTTGTATTAAGTAATTCCCAAGGGGATGGTTCAAGACAGAAACTTGGCAAGGGATAACCTAAATATTTTCCTATAATTTTATTTAATTTTAATACTCCTGTCGTTTTCACTCCTTCATAATAAATAGCAGTAAATGTTTTTGTTATTTCTTCGCATACCTGTGCATAAAAACGTTGATTTGTTATATCGTCACCACAAAAACGATATGCGTCATTCATCTTTTTATACCATGTACACATATAATAAAGTAAATCTTCTTTTTTTTCTATAATCTCTTTTACTCGAAAGAAGTGGTCTTTAAAATTGTCTGCTAAAAGTTCTTTATCTATTATGCGATAATTTACAAAGTTATTCTTAGTCCAATAAGAT
>CAVAII010000062.1:1203-7079 GCA_963588535.1 Erysipelotrichaceae bacterium
ACGTAATTTTATCTAAACACTCTGTGAAATCTATATGTTTAACTATTTCCTTAATAGGTTTTGTATTTATTGCTGTCTCTATATCTTTTAGGTTCTCATATCTATCTTCCATAGTCTCTTTTATTTTTTGCAAAGTTAATATATAACTATTATCTCTGTTTTACGTCCAAAGTCTGTCTAATGGCGTTGCCTAAGAGGAAGAATGAAAGCACCAAGATCATTATCGCAAGACCTGGAATGATAGCCATATAGGCGGCGTCTAAGATAATATAACCATAGTTTTCTTTTATCATTGTTCCCCAAGATGGCATCGGCGGTTGAACTCCTATTCCCAAAAAGGAAAGACCAGATTCTTGCAAGATAGCAGTAGCAAAATTCGAGGCAATGATAACTGTTACCGATCCAACTACATTAGGTAGGATATGTTTTAGGATTATCCTTAGATTAGAGAAACCCAACGCTTTACCGACTAGAACGAACTCTTTTTGTTTCAAACTCATTACCTGACCACGAACCATACGTGCTATATCAACCCACATAGTCAAGCCAACGGCAACAAAGACCTGCCAAAAACCTTTACCCAAAGCGAAAGTAATAGCAATAACCAATAGAATAGTCGGCATAGACCATACGACATTGATAATCCACATAATGATATTATCCACTACGCCACCATAATAACCTGCTATTGCACCCAAAGTTATACCAATAACCAAAGCAATAAATATAGCAATCAAACCAACGCTTAGACTTACACGAGTACCGATTAACAATTGCGATAGAAGGTCTCTACCATATCGGTCAGTACCTAAATAGTATTTCCTCTCTACTATCTTGTATTTGGTGTTTGGCTTTAAGGTTAGGATTTCGCCATTGTTAGGATTATCGCCTGTAAATAATTCGTAGTTAAGTGTTCCATCTTTTTGAATATCATATCTGTATATAGGTATATTAGTAGTAACGGAAGGAGTGCCAAACAGCATATTGCGAAAGAAATGTTTGATAGCGTTCTCTTTTTTTACCTTTCTGCCGTTATCTATTTGAAGCATTTTGACCTTAAAGCCAGGTTTCTTTATAGATAATTCCAAGTGCTGTTCGTTAGCGTAAGGTGTCTTGTCAGGAGTAATAGCATAACCCAAGACGGCGACTATTACAAAGACTGTAATCACCGCTAAACACACAATAGCCAAAGGATTTTTCAACAAACGCTTCACTACAATATATCTAATTCCATTTTCGCCTCATCGGATAACATACGGATATCCCAAGCAGGTTCAAAAGTCAATTGAACTTGTACATTCTTAACGCCATCTACACCTTTTACTGCCTCTTCTACCATCTTTGGCAAATCCTCTGCAACAGGACAGTTAGGAGCAGTTAGAGTCATAACTATCAAAACAAACAAATTATCGTCTATATCCAGTTTATAAATCAATCCCATATCCCAAATATTTACTGGTATCTCAGGGTCGTAGATTGTCTTTAATACTTGGATTATCCTATCTCGTAAAACTTCTTTTTCGTCCATTTCTTTTCTTGTTATTTCGATTGTTTCTGTGCGACAAATGCCATAGCGTATAGTTTTATCTGCTTAACCATAGACCAAAGTCCGTTAGAACGAGTAGGGGATAAGTGCTGCGTTAAACCTATCTTATCAATAAAAGAAAGATCTGTATCTTGAACGTCCTCAGGTCTTTGATTGTTGAAAACTCTTAACAGCAAAGTAATGATACCTTTGGTGATTACGGCATCGGAGTCAGCAGTTATCTCCATAACATCGCCATTCATTTTGGCAGATACCCAAACCTTAGACTGACAACCTTTGATTAAATTGTTTTCATTTTTTTCTTTTTCGTCTATCATAGGACATCCCTCGCCTAACTCTATAAGGTAGTTGTATTTGTCCATCCAATCGTCAAACATAGAGAACTCTTGTATTATTTCTTGCTCTATCTCTTGTATTGTCATTTGATTATAATGTTTTTGTCTTTCTTATTATACTTATAAATATATTTGTTATTGTTAGGAATCCTACATATTGTTGATTTTTAGGATTTCTTCTATAAATTTTCTATCATTAGACAAGCGTGGAACCTTATGTTGTCCGCCTAATTTCTGTTTTTGTTTCATCCAGTTGTAGAAAGTATTCTCTTTTGCTTTAATCACAACAGGTAGTTGAAGTACAAGATCTTTGTATCTCTTTGCATCGTAGTCGGAATTAGTGTTGCGAAGGGATTTATCTAATATCTCGGTAAATTTTTCCAAATCATCGGGGTCTTGTTCAAACTCCACAACCCATTGATGCATAGGTTTATTAGTCTGTTTATCGTAGAGAGGAGCACCTGTGTAGTCTTTGATAATAGCATTAGTAGCGTGAGCGGCAATAGACATTGCTTTGTCGGAATTGTTTACTATAACCTCCTCGCCACACATATTGATAAAGTTCTTTGTTCTACCAGTTATCTTGAAACGATAAGGATATTTCTCGGTAAACTCGATAGTATCGCCAATCATATAACGCCAAAGTCCGCCATTAGTGGAAATTATCATGGCGTAGTTCTTGTTTAACTCAACGTCTGCTAAGTTAATTGTCTTAGGATTAGGATTCTCCAAGTCGTTGAAGTCAATAAATTCGTAGTATATACCATAATCTAATAGGAGTAACAGACTTGAATGATCTATGGAGTCTTGCAAGCCAAAGAAACCCTCAGAGGCGTTGTAGGTTTCCATATAATTAACCGAGGAAGGCAACAAAGAGGAGTATAGTTTTTGATAAGGTTTGAAACTTACGCCACCATGAAAATATACCTCCAATTCTGGCCAAACTTCTTTGATACTCTTGCCTGTGTAGTCGATTATTCCTTTCAACAATACGCTCATCCAAGACGGCACACCCGAAAGAGAGGTTACGTTTTGGCTATTTACGCTGTGTATCATCTTGTGTAATTTTTCTTCCCAGTCAGGTAAAAGGGCTATTTCCTTTTTTGGAACTCTGTAGAACTCAGCCCATAAAGGTAAGTTGTCAATTAGGATAGCCGATACGTCTCCTAAGAATATGTCGCTCACGGATTTGTCCATTTGTGGCGAACCTCCTAAGGCTAATTGCGAACCATTAAAGATGTTTGTATCAGGATAATTGTTGCAATATAAGGCTAACATATCTTTTCCGCCTTTATAATGACAATCTTCTAACGACTCCTTGCTAACAGGTATATATTTGCAACGAGTAGAGGTAGTTCCAGAGGATTTAGAGAACCATTTGATCTCCGTATTCCACAATACATTCTGCTCTCCCTTCAAGATACGATCAAAAAAAGGTAAAAGCGATTCGTAAGTATTAATCGGAACACGTTTGGCATAGATCTCCTCATTGGTAATACTCTTATAATCATAGTATCTTCCCCAAACAGTGTCTTTTGCTGCAGTAATCAAGGACTCAAATACCTTATGCTGCGTATCAATAGGATTCTTCATAAACTGTTCTATTTGTGGAATCCTACGTAACATTATCTTGTTTATTATACTATTGAAAGGCATATCTCTTTATCTCGTTTTTATTTCTACTCTTATTGTCTTTAACGTATTATGTGCTTGTTTAAGTATATTTTATCTTGTTATTTTGGTGCTATTCTTAGCAGAAATATCGCTATTAGGCTATACAGAGTCAATGGTATCACAGGTGCAAGAATAGGAGAGAGCGTTCCGTTAGTTGTGGAGGCGTTGAATACCTTCATTAATAATATTAACGAAAACGCTAAGCCAATACCTACTGCCAAATTCAAACCTGTACCACCTCGTTTCTTTTTGCACGACAATGTAACGCCAATTATAGTCAATATTATATAAGCCAAAGGATTGAACAATCGTTGATATTTCTCTATCATTAGATCTCGTACCTTTGAAGTCCCTTTCATTCTCTCTCTTTCTATTGTTTTGTTCAGTCCGTTAAAATCTAATTGATCTATTTTAAGGATATTGTTAAAGTCTTTCGGCTCTAAATGATTCAAAGTAAGCACTGTATCCATTGCAAAATACAATTCCTCTTTCTCTTTATTTACTTTGCGAACATTATAGTTGTATACTTTCCAAACTTTCTTAATAGAATCGTAAGTAATCATATCGGCATAGATTTTCTCTCTTACCTCGTTACCCCTGAAAGTCTCCTGAGTAAACATATATCCTTGCGAAGTATGGTTATTGAAGTGATGGACATAGACTTGCGTAGAATCGGAAGTTTGGATATGAATATCGATAAAGGCATTATTGAATTTGTCTCTATAATACTTTTGTTCAAAATTATAGATGTTTATATTAACCTGAGGAATCAGGAAATTGGACAAATACAATCCGAAAACACCCAACACAACGGAGGAAATAATAAACGGACGCAACAACCTATGAAAAGAAATACCGCTACAAAGTATAGCAACAATCTCAGAATTAGAAGTTAGTTTGCTTGTAACGAAAATAACTGCAATAAAAAAGAAAAGATAGCCGAACATATTGATATAATGTGGAATAACATTAAGGTAATAATCGAACATTACCGCACTTATCGGGGCATTATGGTCAATAAAGTCGTCCAATTTGCTACTTAGATCAAATACCACGATGATAAATGATAAAAGTGCTATGGCAACAAAGAAAGTTCCTAATACTTTTCTTATTATATACCAGTCTATTTTCTTCATAATCTTTGAGATAGTTTGTCTATAACAGACAATTTCCACTCTTTGTAATTGTCTTGTAAGATATGTTCTCTTGCTACTCTAACCAACTCCAAATAGAATGCAAGATTATGAATAGAAGCAATCTCCATAGCCAACAACTCTTTGGCAACAAAAAGATGATGCAAATAAGCACGAGTATATTGTTTATCAACATTTGCCGTACCTAACGGATCAATCATAGAGAAATCGTCTTCCCACTTTTTGTTTCTCATATTCATAGTACCATTCCAAGTGAAAAGCATAGCATTTCTACCATTACGAGTCGGCATAACGCAGTCAAACATATCAATACCCCTCTCAATGCCTTCAAGCAAATCAACAGGAGTACCAACACCCATTAAGTAACGAGGTTTTGTCTCAGGTAAGATATTAGTACACAAGTCAATAATCCTATACATATCCTCCTTAGACTCACCTACCGAAAGACCTCCGAGAGCATAACCATCGGTATCATATTTTATCACCCCATTGCAAGCAATAGTACGCAAATCATCATACACACTACCCTGAACGATAGGGAATAAGGATTGATGATATCCGTATGGACATTCGGTCGTGGTGTATCTATCGTAACAACGTTCTAACCACTTCAAAGTCATATACAAAGACTTTTTGGCGTATGAATATTCGCAAGGATAAGGGGTGCATTCGTCAAAAGCCATCATAATATCGCCACCTATTTTCCTTTGAATATCCATTACTTTTTCGGGAGTAAATTCGTGTCTCGAACCATCTATATGTGATTGAAACACACAACCATTCTCACTAATTTTTCTAATCTTTGCCAAAGAATATACTTGAAAACCACCACTATCTGTTAGCATTGGTTTATTCCATGCGTTAAATTTCTGAATACCGCCTGCTTTCTCCAAAATATCCACACCAGGACGCAAATACAGATGATAAGTATTTCCTAAGATTATTTGTGCTTTTACCTCATTGTTAAGCGTTTCAACACTAATACCTTTCACGCTACCTACCGTACCAACAGGCATAAAAATAGGTGTAAGTATCTGTCCATGATCGGTTTGTATTACGCCAGCACGTGCTTTACTTTGTTTATCCTTATTTATTAAAGTATAGTTCATTATAGTCAATTAGTTTTTTTTCTATATATATTTTCCCTCATCACGACCATACATTATA
>CAVAII010000063.1:0-5412 GCA_963588535.1 Erysipelotrichaceae bacterium
AAGTATAATTATCAACGATATTCACAAGAGAAGAAGAGTCGGTAATGGTGGTATCTACTTTTTGCAAAATTGGGAATAAATAAGCGTACTCATATAAAGGATCTTTTACAAAATAATCATTCGCTGGCTGTTTTAAAACATACTCTCCATTATTCTTTATAAAATACAAAGTCCTACTAGATGCATTAAAACTAGTATCTAAACAATCTGGCATATAACCGCTAACAGTTGGATAAGTTGTAAAATTATACAACATTAAACCAGCAAGTCTTTGTAAATTATCACCACGATAGTATACATCATTATCACGCCATTGATAGATATTAGGACAATAAGAAGGAGGTTTGGGGGTATCAGTCATAATATGAAATAACCCATTAATAGTGATAGCACTATCAAAAATAATTTCAGTGTAATGATCGGAAAGATCTTTTGGCTGAACTTTACCATTGATTGTATCATGTTCACTATATACTGGAACTCTTGTTATTATTCCTAATGTATCGTCTGCAATACATAGGTAGGCAATCATATCTCCTAATGCCATATTCTTCCAAAGTGCAGCAACTCCAATCACATTAACTATACTATCAACATAATATGGTTGAGAAAAGTCTCTTATAAAAAGCATTGAGTCTATTCCTGGCAGAGAAGAAAAAGTTGCCTTTTCCCAACTTGTGAAAGGATTTGCAAAACAACTATCTTCCATTGGTGGTATAAGATACTGATCTATGTGTTCTCCTGTCTGTGAATATACCAAACCGAAACAAGAAAAACTGATTAGAATAAAAAATAAAAACTTCTTCATTTCATATAATAATATTGATTTATTTACCGAAAGACTTATTAAAGTATCTTGTATTGTGATTGTGGCTATTTGTGATGTGTCTATAAGTTTCATAATCGTATGATTTTTATTTACTAATTATAATTACAACTGCAAAATTATACAAAATATTTTAATCAACCAAACATTTTATATAACTTTTTTCAAAAGAAGTTTTTTCTTCTTTTTATTGTGTGGTTGGTTTCTTACTATTGTCCTAAGTATTGTTTGGTTTTTAGGACGTAAGTGTTGTTCTATTCTTTTATAAATCTCTAATCAATAGAATATTTCTCGACAAAGGTGCCGTTTTTGGTTAAGGCTTTGAAAAGAGGAACCAAACGGAGGAAATGTTCTTGCGTTTTGTGCAAAGATAATGCGGCATCGTCTTGCCAAGATTCGAAGATCATATATTTACATGGCTTGTCATAGCAAACAAATAAATCATAGCCTTTGCAACCACTTTCTTCTAAGGATTTTGCTATCAACTCGTCCATTATTAGATGTAAATCTTTTTTTAGATTTTCGTCCTTTAACTCGAAAAATGAATTTATCCTTATCATAGTATCAAAATTTTGAAAAATTATCTCTTTGTAACGAAAAATCTTTGCTAATATTATAAAATATTAATCAGTAGAGGAAGTAGGGGAGTGTGTGTTGAGTGTTAATTAAATTGAATTTATAAAAATTTAATTGTTTTTTGAATGAAAAATTTCGTTGATAATGTTTTTATTGTTAACTTTGCAACTTGATTTGAGCAGGTTTCTTTTTGAGAAAATTGAGACATTGATAACAAAAATATAACAATTGTAATAATAATAAAATGGCAAGAGAAAAGAAATTTTTAACTTGTGATGGTAATGAGGCTGCTGCTCACGTAGCGTATATGTTTAGCGAATGTGCAGCAATATATCCTATCACACCTTCTTCTCCAATGGCTGAGCATGTTGATGAATGGGCTGCAGCAGGTAGAAAGAATTTATTTGGAGAGACAGTTAAATTAGTAGAAATGCAATCTGAGGCAGGAGCAGCAGGTGCTGTTCATGGTAGTTTGCAAGCAGGTGCTTTGACAACTACTTATACGGCTTCACAAGGTTTGCTTTTGATGATACCAAATATGTACAAGATAGCAGGAGAATTACTTCCAGGTGTTTTCCATGTAACGGCTCGTACAATAGCAGCACATGCTTTGAGTATATTTGGAGATCATAGCGACGTATATGCTTGTAGACAAACAGGTTTTGCTATGCTTTCATCGGCTTCTGTTCAAGAGGCAATGGATTTGGCAGGCGTTGCACATTTGGCAGCAATCAAGGGAAGAGTTCCTTTTATGCACTTCTTCGATGGATTCCGTACTTCTCACGAAATACAAAAGATAGAGGCACTTTCTAATGAGGATATGGCTCCACTTGTAGACTGGCAAGCAATCAAAGAGTTCAAACAAAGAGCATTGAACCCTGAACATCCAGTAACAAGAGGTACAGCACAGAATCCAGATGTATTCTTCCAGGCAAGAGAGGCTTCTAATCCATATTATGATGCTATACCCGACATCGTTAATGACTACATGCAGAAAGTAGGTGCTATAACAGGTAGAGTACATAAACCATTTGAATATTACGGAGATCCTCAGGCAGAGAATATCATCGTTGCTATGGGTTCTGTTTGTGATACAATCAAAGAGGTAATAGATTATTTAGCAAAACAAGGCAAGAAATTAGGATTGGTAACTGTTCATCTATATCGTCCATTCTCTGCAAAATATTTCTTTGATGTCTTACCAAAGAGCGTTAAACGTATCTGCGTATTAGATAGAACAAAAGAATGTGGTGCTAGTGGAGATCCATTATTCTTAGATGTAGTAGAGATGTTTAACAACAAAGACACTCGTCCTATGATTATTGCTGGACGTTATGGTCTTTCTTCTAAGGATACTACTCCTGCACAGATGATAGCAGTATATGAGAATTTGGTATCTAATTGTCCAAGAAACAAATTTACTGTTGGTATCGTAGATGATTTAACTAATTTGTCTTTGACTGTTGGAGAGGAGATCTCTATGGCAACTCAAGGTACATTTGAGGCTAAATTCTATGGTTTAGGAGCAGATGGTACAGTAGGAGCAAACAAAAACTCTATTAAGATTATAGGTAATAACACCAATAAATATTGTCAAGCATACTTCTCTTACGATAGTAAGAAATCTGGAGGATTTACTTGTTCACATCTTCGTTTTGGAGACAACCCTATTCGTTCTCCATACTTGGTAACTACTCCTGATTTTGTGGCTTGTCATGTTTTCTCTTATTTACGTCAATATGAGGTATTGAAAGGCATCAAAAAGAATGGTACATTCTTATTAAATTCTATGTATGATGCTAATGATACTGTTAAACACTTACCTAACAAGGTTAAGAAGATATTAGCAGAACAAGGTATTAATTTCTATATCATCAACGCAACTAAGATAGCCGAGGAGATAGGACTTGGTAACCGTACTAATACTATCTTACAGAGTGCATTCTTCAAGATTTCTGGCGTAATACCTTACGATTTGGCTGTTCAAAAGATGAAAGAGGCTATTGTTAAGTCTTACGGCAAGAAAGGTGAGAACGTAGTTAATATGAACTATGCTGCTGTTGATAGAGGTGCAGATGTTATCAAAGTTGAGGTTGATCCTTCTTGGGCTTCTTTGAGTGATGCAGACGCTATTGCAAATAATCATCCTGCATTTATTAAGAATGTTGTTGATGTTATTAACGCACAAGAGGGAGATACACTACCTGTTTCTGCATTCAAAGATATGGCAGACGGTACATTCCCTGCTGGTACTGCTAAGTACGAAAAACGTGGTATTGCTTCTCATGTTCCTGTTTGGGATAGTGAGAAATGTATTCAATGTAATCAATGTGCGTTAGTATGTCCACACGCTGCTATTCGTCCTTTCTTGTTAGACGAGAAAGAAATGCAAATGGTTGGCGGAGTTGCTACTAAGAAAGCCACTGGTAAGGAGTTTGCAGGTCTACAATTCCGTATGCAAGTTTCTCCTTTGGATTGTACTGGTTGTGGTAACTGTGTAGACGTTTGTCCTGCAAAAGAGAAAGCGTTGAGTATGGTTCCTTTGACAGAGGACGCTGAGGATAAGAAACTTTGGGATGTTATGACAGAGAAAGTTACTAACAAGGCAAATCTTGTAGATGTAACTAAGAACATAAAGAACTCTCAATTCTCTCAGCCTTTATTTGAATTTTCTGGAGCTTGTGCAGGCTGTGGTGAGACTCCATACGTTAAACTTATCTCTCAATTGTTTGGTGATAGAATGATGGTGGCTAATGCTACAGGTTGTTCTTCTATTTATTCTGCTTCTTGTCCTTCTATGCCTTATACAGTTAATGCAGAGGGTAGAGGACCTGCTTGGGCAAATTCTTTATTCGAGGACAATGCAGAGTTCGGTCTTGGTATGGCTACTGCTACTCGTAAGATGAGAGATAGAGTAGAGAACCTAATGAAAGAAGGTTTGCAATGCGACAAATGTTCTAATGAGGCAAAGGCTTTATTCCAAAAATGGATAGACAATCGTGAAGATGCCAAAGCAACACAAGAAGTTTATAACGAACTTGTTCCTATGTTGGAGAAATGTTCTTGCGAGACTTGCCAAAGACTATATGAGAACAGACAATTTATTGTTAAGAAATCTCAATGGATAATTGGTGGAGACGGTTGGGCATACGACATCGGTTATGGTGGATTAGATCACGTTATAGCATCAGGCGAGAACGTAAATATCTTAGTTGTCGATACAGAGGTTTATTCTAATACAGGTGGACAAGCATCTAAGGCAACTCCTGTTGGAGCAATTGCTAAGTTTGCTGCTGCTGGTAAGAGAGTTAGAAAGAAAGACCTTGGTATGATAGCAACTACTTACGGTTATGTATATGTTGCTCAAGTATCTATAGGTGCTAATCCTGCACAATATATCAAAGCGTTGAAAGAGGCAGAGAGTTATAATGGTCCATCATTAATTATTTGCTACGCTCCTTGTATCAACCATGGTATCAAAGCAGGTATGGGCAAGACACAAGCAGAACAAAAGAAGGCTGTTGAATGCGGTTATTGGCACTTGTGGCGTTACAATCCTGAGAATGCAGATAAGGGAGAAAATCCTTTCACTTTGGATTCCCCAGAGCCAGATTGGAGCAAATTCCAAGCATTTATTGACGGAGAGGTTCGTTACAATTCTTTGAAGAAAGCATTTCCACAAGAGGCAGACGAATTATTCCGTGCTGCACAAGAGAATGCTCAATGGCGTTACGAATCATACAAACGTATGGCAACAATGAATTGGGCTAAATAAGTAGATTAATTTTTTAGTTGAATATTTTGGATCGGCTCTATTTCGGTAGAGCCGATTTTCTTTTGATTTCGTTAAAATAAAATCAAATAATATTTGAATAAAATCAGATTTCGCTAGAATAAAATCAAATATTATTTTGATAAAGTTACACCTTATTTTCACTGCTATTAATCAAACACTTGTAGAAGTAGAAAAAGACTAATGGAGATAACAAACAATATTCTTTAAGTAACTC
>CAVAII010000064.1:0-1570 GCA_963588535.1 Erysipelotrichaceae bacterium
GGCGATATAGTATCCTTGGTAGAGAAAGCAGAACAGCAGTACAACGAAGAAGAAGCCAGGAAGTTAAGTAAAAAGATACATACTAATAGTTTTGATTATAATGACTTTTTGGGACAAATCAATCAAATAAAGAAGATGGGTAATCTAAAAGATTTAGTTGGTATGTTGCCAGGAGTAGGTAAGGCGTTGAAAGATGTTGATATCAAGGACGACGCCTTTAAGAGTATCGAGGCTATTATAGGTTCTATGACCAAACAAGAAAGAGAAAATCCAGATTTATTAGATGTCTCAAGAAAGAAACGTATTGCCAAAGGATCGGGTTGTTCAATCGAGGAGGTAAATAGATTGGTTAAGCAATTTGATCAAACTCGCAAGATGATGCGTTCTTTATCTGGTAACAAACTTCAACAAATGAAGCAAATAAAAAGTATGAGAAAAAACGTACGTAGATAATCTATGTACATATATAGTAATAAACATAGTAGAATACTAAATAATATGGAAAAACCTATTCTTATCGATGGCAAGATGATTGCCCAGACTGTGAAAAATGAAATTAAGGCCGAGGTAGCAAATCTATTGGATAGTGGCAAAAGACCTCCTCATTTGGTAGCAGTTATTGTTGGCAACGACGGTGCATCATTGTCTTACGTAAAAAGTAAAGAAAAACAATCAAAAGAGGTTGGTTTTACGTCTTCTGTTTATAAATTTCCAGAGAATATAGAGGAGAGTAAATTCTTAGAAACATTGGATTTCTTGAATAGCGATACCGAAGTAGACGGATATATAGTCCAACTACCATTACCAAAACAAATAGACACTAAGAAAGTTATTGCTCACATAGATCCAAGCAAGGACGTAGATGGTTTTCACCCTGCCAACGCAGGTAGAATGCTTCTTTCGATGCCGTCTTATTTGCCTGCAACACCTGCTGGAATAGTTACCTTAATTAAGCGTTCTGGTATAGAGACCGTAGGAAAGAATTGTGTTGTTTTGGGAAGAAGCGATATTGTTGGTACTCCTATGTCTGTTTTGATGTCAAGAAAAGGTATGGATTGCACAGTTACGCTTTGTCATTCCAAAACACATAACCTTAAAGAGATATGTAAGCAAGCAGATATCTTAATTGCTGCCATTGGTAAGCCTCATTTCGTTACCGAAGATATGGTTAAAGAGGGTGCAGTGGTAATAGATGTTGGTATTCATAGAATAAAAGACGATAGTGAGAAGGGTTATTATGTTACGGGCGATGTTGATTTCGACAAAGTTGCACCTCATTGCTCTTATATCACTCCTGTGCCAGGTGGAGTGGGACCAATGACCATTGTTTCCTTACTTACTAACACTCTAAAAGCCTACAAACACGAGATATACGAATAATCTAAGGCGGAGATAAGAGTTTTTTGTTAGTAATATCACGCAATTTTGTCGTAAAAACTAACAAAAAACGATGATATTGTAATAAAATTACGAATTGTCCTCCCGAAATCTTGCCGATAACAGAGGACAATTTTTCTATTTTTCATACTTTCTCCTTAATCATAGATAAGACAAAAATAAAATCAAATAT
>CAVAII010000064.1:1580-3533 GCA_963588535.1 Erysipelotrichaceae bacterium
ATCCAAATAAAGTTAGATAATATTTTAATGCTTACACTAATTATTCTAACGATTAGTAAAAAGAAAAAAATATTATCACCTATTAATTCGATAAGAAAAGATAAAAAGAAAAAATAACTACCCCTTATTGTTCGGAGTAGTTATTTTGGTATCATTTTTATAAGAAACTTTCAGGTATTTGCTTTGGCGATAAAGTCTTTTCCTTCAAAGATTTTACTTTGTTAACAAGTGATCCGTTGCCCTCAACTAGATTTTTATTTGTTTTGTCGAATTGATCTTTTACTTTGTTAATTTTCTCGCCCAAATCCTTAAAATAGTCCAAGAATGTAACCAGTTTATTGTATAGATTCGTAGCATCTGTGATTATAGACTGTGCTTTTTTGTCGCTGTTCTCTATTTTCCACAATATTGAGATTAGTTTGATACTTGTTATAATCGTTGATCCCGTGTTGATTATGATATTTTTCTTGTAAGCCTCTTCCCAAATATTTGGATCCTGATCTAAGGCTAAGAAATATGCGGACTCAATCGGAATAAACATAATAACAAATCCAACTTGTGTGCCTTGGAAGTTATTATTTGTCTCATAATGTTTATTAGACAACTCTTTGATATGATTTCTAATAGAGTTGATATGACCTCTTAGAGCCTCGTTCTTTTCTTCATCGGTTTGAGCAGAATAATATCTTTGATAATCTGTTAGAGAGGTCTTTACGTCCACAAATATCTTCATTATACCACCATTATCTGCAGGTACGTTGATAGTAAAATCGGGAATATCCGTTTTTCTACTTGCGTCCTCATCATTATTTACATAATGAACCTGAGATTCAAAGTCTTCGCCCTCTTTTAATCCGCTATTCAATAGGATATTCTTTAACTGATTCTCGCCCCAATTACCAGTTACTTTATTATTAGTTGTAAGGGCTTTGGTTAGGTTAGTTGCCTGCTCGGAAATACGTTTAGTCCCCTCCATCATATCTTTGATATGCTGCTCAATAGAGGATTTTGTCTCGGTCTGTGTTTTGATATTGTCCTCAACTTTCTTTTTGAAATCACTCATTTGTGTCTCGAAAGGAGTAAGGACATTCTTTAGGTTCTCAATACTTTGCTTTGTGAAATCGGTAGAAGAATCTTTTAAGATCTTATTAGTTATGTTCTCTATTTCTGTTTTGAATTTCTTTTGGTTTTCATCAAAATCTTTTTGGAATTTAAGATATTGTTCTTGTAGGGTGTTATAACTATTTGTCGAGGACTGCAATTCTAATCTAAAATGCGTACTTTGCTGCTCGAATTGGTCTCTTTCTTGCTTTGTAGTCTCAAAATCTTGTTGCAGTTTTTGATTTTGCTCCCTCGTTGCTTGATATTGAGTCTGCGTAGTTTGTAGTTTTATCTGCAATTCTTGATTTGCTTGTCTTAATTCTTCGTAATCGCTTTGGTTATCGACTATTGCTTGCAGTTTAGAATTGTTTTCGCTTCTCTCTTTGTTCTCTTTTCGTAACTCTTCTATGGTGTTATCTTTCTGTAAGGACGACTGTTTGATTTGTTCCAATTCGCCAATGTATTTTGTCTTGTCATTGTTCTCTTTTTGCAAGTTAAGACAATCGTTTTTGGTGATAGAGAGTTGATTTTCTTTCTCATTGATTTGATTTTGTAGCACGGCAATCTGAGTTTCTTTCTCTTTAAGGTCGTTTTGTAATTTATTTACGTCCCCATTAGAGTTATTATTCTCTTTTGGTCTGCGAACAAGAAGGCAAATGCAAAGAATAATCAATACAATAATGCCGATTAAAATAACTGTTTCCATACTTTTTAGATTTGTTTGGTTAATAAATTATACGTTTTTTATTCTATTTGCAAAGATACGATAAAATATTGATTTTTTCGATAAAAAGAAGGTAAAAGTGTTAAATTTTTAAGAAAAAGCATTAGTAATGCAAATATTTATATATC
>CAVAII010000065.1:0-2322 GCA_963588535.1 Erysipelotrichaceae bacterium
AAATAATATTAGATTTTATTGAAATAATATCAGACTTTATCGAAATAATATTAGACTTTATCGAAATAATATTTGATTTTATCAGAATAATATTAGACTTTATCGGAATAATATTTGATTTTATCCGAATAATATTTGATTTTATTTGAATAATATCAGATAATATTTGAATATTTAGTCTATTTATCAAAATATTTAGTGAATCTATTAAAAAGAATAGTGAAGTTATTGGATTCCTTTCAAAGAGAGAGAATATATAAGTATTTACTATAAGAATAAAGCAAAAAAGAGGTGAGAGAAATACACAAAAAGCGAAAAAAATGGTTAAAAATTTTGGTAGTTGGAGAAAAATAAGTAATTTTGCAAACTCAAATAATACTAGAAAAAGTGGGAAGGTAAGTTTTTTGTGAGTAATTATTAAAAATAATAAAGAGATGTCAAGAATTTGTGAAATAACAGGAAAAAGGGCACTTAATGGTAATAGAGTTTCTCACTCTAATATCAAGACAAAGAGAAGATTTAATCCAAATTTGCAAGTAAAGAAATTCTATATTCCAGAAGAAGATGCTTGGGTTACTCTTAAAGTTAGTGCCGCAGGTATGCGTACAATCAACAAAAAGGGTATTAGTGCATGTCTGTCTAACGCTTTAGCAAAAGGTTACATACAATATTAATGTAATTCTAACAGAAAAAATAGTAGTGGGTAATTATGTGAAAAAATGATTACTCACTGCTTTTTGTTTTATTTATGTTAGTAGTAAATTGGCTTATAGGGGACGGATTTTTATTGAGTTCTATAAGATAAAAAGTCTCAAAAATCTATAATTGAATGAAAAAGAGAATAGGTTTTATAGATGCAATGCGAGGAATGACAATGTTTTTGGTTGTCGTTGCACATATTATGACCTTTGGGTTAGGGATTAATGCCGAAAAGTCCATACTTGGATCTATTCTTATCACATTTCGTATGCCTGCATTCTTCTTTATAAGCGGTTTTGTGGCGTACAAAAGTTTGGAACATTGGACTAAGAGTTCATACCTAACGACATTAAAGAATAAATTCCTAATATTGCTTATTCCAACTATAATATTCTTTGCACTTCTCTACATCTTAAAGGGGCAGAATCCGATATCTTTGTTTCTTGTTTCGGGATTCAAAGAATATTGGTTTATGATAGTATTGTTAGAGATATTTTTGATTTATCTAACTTTGAACTTCGTTTGCCATACTCTTAAACTTAGTGAAAGAGTTGTAGATATTGGCTTATGTTTGATTGTAGTCTTTGGGTGGTATCTATATTTCAATGAGTTCTATTATATCAATAGCGGAGTAAGGAGGGTGTTTTCTATTGGAAAATTAGTAAACTATTTTCAATATTTTGCTCTTGGAGTATTGTTTCGTAAGTATTGGCAAAGGGTTTATGAATTTTTCAAAAAGGATTTATTCTCTGTTCTAATAATAGTATTGTTTATCGCCTCGATGATTGCTATTTGGCAAGTAAGATGGACTTCGGGAAATATATTATTCTACAAGATACTTCACGATGTTGTTGTCCGTTACTTAGGATTTGGAGTCTATTTCCTAATCTTTATGTATAGCGAGAAATATTTTGATAGCGACAAAGGTTTTTCTCATACCCTTAAATTTATTGGTGAAAGGACTATGGACATATATCTTATACATTATTTCTTTCTTCCGCAGATGGGTATGAATAAGGAGTTCGCTAATATAATGTTTGGATTTTTTGAGACGAACAATAATATTGTCTTAGAGATTGTAGTTGTTACCATAATGTCCGTACTTGTTATGGCAGTGGCATTAGGCGTTGGGTGTATATTAAGGAAGAATAAATTTTTAGCACACTATCTTTTTGGTGTAAAACAAATAAAACAGTAAAACAATGGAGACATATTCTTTTGATTTTCCGTACAGGGTCAAATATTATGAGACCGACAAGATGGGTTATGTACACAATAGCAATTATTTTCGCTATTTCGAGATAGGTAGAGAAGAAACGATGCGACATTGTGGGCTTTCGTACGATGCAATAGAGAAAAAAGGAGTAATGATGCCGTTAATAGAGCAGTTTGCACACTATCATACGCCAGCACATTACGACGATAATGTAATAATTAGAACTACTGTTTGGGGATTTCCACAAGCTAAGATAGAGTTTCATTACAGAGTATTCTCAATAGTAGATGGTAAGGAAATCTTGCATTGTGAGGGTTGGAACAAATTATGTTTTGTGGACGAGAAGACACGCAAACCTCAGAGATGTCCTAAGTTTCTACTGGAAATATTAGACAAGTATCTAAGAT
>CAVAII010000066.1:0-14417 GCA_963588535.1 Erysipelotrichaceae bacterium
GTGCAAAGATACAAACTTTATCTGATTTGACAATTTTTTATACTAATTTTCTATACTAATAAAAATGTACCGAGCAAGAACAATTCTCCACTCGGTACGGTTGAAAATCCCTAAAAAAAGTTTTATCTTTTAATTATTTCTTCTTGAAATTATCTAGTCCCTTAGTCAAGAAGTTTATAAAATTATTTGCGTCCTTATCGTATGGTTGCGGTTTGTCGGTCAATAGGTTACCATCGCCGTCCATAAGTACATACAATGGCTGTGCGTTAGCATGGAATTTCTCTATCTGATAGTTAAGATTACGTCTGCCAAGAGTCTTAATAGTATTGCCGTTAATCTCTTGCCATTCCTCCTTCGGCAACTCTATCGTATTCTCATCACAATACAATGAAACCAAGATATAATCCTTCTGTATCAACTCCTTAACTGCTGGCACTGTCCAAACTGCCGTCTCCATCTCTCTACAATTAGCACAACTCTTGCCAGTAAAGTCCAAGAACAAAGGCTTGTTAACTTTCTTAGCATACTCTTGTGCTTCTTTCAAATCGAAAAATGCCTTAAATCCTACTGGTACATGCTCGTCCAACTTGTCTGCGTATTTTCTATTTACAGGAAAATCACCTACATTAGCCGTAGCCCCAGATGTACCCTGATTCTCTACTATTATCTTCTCAATATTATACTCTTGTGAAGAAACTGGTGGCAAATATCCCGAGATAGCACTCAATGGTGCACCCCATAAACCAGGTATCATATATATAGTAAAGGCAAAGGATATAATAGCAAGGAATAAGCGTGGAACAGATATATGTTTCAAATCGGAATCACCTTTGAATTTCAACTTGCCTAACAAATAGAAACCTATCATAGCAAATATTACTATCCAAATACACAAATATGTAGTACGAGGCAATATTCCCCAGTTACATGCTTGATCGGCAACCATTAAGAACTTCAATCCTAAGGCTAACTCCAAGAAACCAAAAACTATCTTAACGCTATTAAGCCATGAACCGCTCTTTAAGTTCTTTAAGAACGATGGGAACATAGCCAACAAAGTAAATGGCAATGCAAATCCCACTGCAAAACCTAACATAGAGACGAAGAATACAAAGGAGTTGCTTGAACCCGATGCCATCTCCACCAATGCTGCTCCCAAGATAGGACCTGTGCATGAGAAAGACACCAAAACAGTAGTCAAAGCAATAAAGAAGGCTCCCAAGAAACCGCCTTTCTCGCTCTCTTTATCGGATTTATTAACCCATTTGCTCGGCATAGTGATCTCGAACAAACCAAAGAACGACAATGCAAAGACAAAGAAAATAACAAAGAATATTACATTAGGTATCCAGTGCGTAGAGATGATATACATAGCGTCCTTACCGAATATCAATGTAAGAAGTAATCCCAAGACTGCAAAAATCAATACAATCGAGAAACCAAAGAAATAAGCCTGTCTTCTACCCTGACGATTAGTCTTCTTACCATGCAAGAAGAAAGATATTGTCATAGGTATCATAGGGAATACACAAGGCGTTAACAACGTTACCAAACCTACACCAAAGGAAATCAAAAAGACCATAAACAAAGATTTATTAGCCAAATCCTTAGTGTCGCCCATAGACTTAGACTGTTTGTCTGTAGTAGGGGCTTGTGCTACCTGTTCGGTAGTGGTCTCGGTCGTCTCGGTAACAGTCTCGGCTACCAACTCTTCTGGTTCTTGTGTGATACTTGGGTTACCTTTGACATCAAACGAATAATTTACATCTTGTGGAGGAATACACGATCCATTCTCACACAATTGGAAATTAACCTTACCTTTTACCTTTATATCCTTATCCGTCTTTACTTTTATCTTTTGACGGAATACCACATTACCCTCAAAATATCTTGTAGTATCCTTTTCATATTTATCGTATTTGGCAAGATACTTAGGCTCTCTTACTCCTCCTATGCGTTGGTAGTCCTTACTTGGTTCGAAACTAAACTCTATTGGCATCTCTGTACCCTTAGTCTTCTGCGAATAGATATGCCACCCTTTCTGCAAACGGCAAGTCATAACCAACTCGGCAATAGAATCATTTACCTTCTCTGTCTTAAAGGTCCATTTGAATTGATCTTGCTGTGCTGACAAACCAGTAAACAACAACATCACAACTGCAAATAATCTTATCCTCTTTGTCATTTCTATTTTTTCTTTCTTTATTATTTGTTTATTACTATTCTTCTCTATCTTCTTAACCAAAGCACAGGGTTCTGTGTCTTGCTTCCTTTACGGACTTGGAAATTCATCTCACTTTGACCACTCTCGTTGGTGGCTATAGTACCTATCTTCTGTCCTGTCGTTACCTTGCTACCCTTACTAACCATAGTAGAGGCAAGATTAGTATAGACTGTCATATATTCGCCATGCCTTATGATAACGACTTTCTTGCCATTCGGACCTTGAAAGACGCTACATACCTCGCCTTCATAGACGCTCTTAACCGATGCTCCCTTGGTAGCACGAATATCTATACCTTGATTTTCTACTTGTACGCCCTTGATATCTGGGTGTTCATGGATTCCAAAACTACTAACTATAACACCGTTATCTACTGGCCATGGTAGTTTGCCTTTGTTACCAACAAAACCTTTGTTCAACTCCACATCCTTAGCCGAAGCCAACATAGAGGTGCTATTGGTCGCCGTGGTAGTTTTCTTATTAGTACCTGTATTCTTAGTATTATTCTTGGCGTTATTCTTAGCGGCTAACTGCTGTTGTTTCTTAATCTCGGCATTGATAGCAGCGTCTATCTGTTGTTGTAGTTTCTTACGTTTCTTCTGTGCCTGCTGTATCTGCTGAGTTAGTTGTTTCTCTCTACTCTTGATATCCTTAACGGCTTTTTCCTTCTCCAGTTTCTCTTTCTGTAGATTAGCGGTGTTAGCCTTCTCTTGTTGTAATAATATATTTTGTGTGTTTTTCTTATTCAATAGATCATTGGACATATTAGTCAAATCGGTCGTCTTCTTGCTTATCAAAGCCATCTGCCTACGCTGTATCTGTCCAAACTTTCGAAAGAATACATATCTCTGATACGCATCGTGATAATCCTTTGCAGAGAATATAAACAGTAACTTATCGGCTGCCGTCCTATTGCGTTGAGCATAACGCAACATCTGTGCATAGTTTTGTTTCAAAACCTGCAGATTCTTATACTCCTCGCCTATCGTCTGCTGGGTTGTCTTGATCTGTGCGTCCAACATACCTATCTGCGAGGATATATTATTAACCAACTTCTGTCTCTGTAATACTTTCTTTTTGATTATCTGCAATTCCGAGGCTGACATCTTCTTATTCTTCTTCGTCTCCTTCAAAATAGCATTCATCGAGGCTATCTCTTTCTCTAACTTAGCCTTCTCTTTTTCCAGACTCTGTCTATTCTGTGCCTGCGTAGAGGTAGGTATTCCCCCTATCATCAAAGCACAAAACAACATCACTAACAAATATTTTATCTTTCTTTTTCTCACTCTATTTGCCTATATTTACGGGTGGCAAAGTTACAAAAAAAATCTATACCTCGCAACTATTTTCTCTCTTTTCCCTCTGTTTTCTTGCTTTCTTTTGATACTTAGTCAAGGAAATCCTCTACTCTTATCCCCTCGAAATCCTTTATAATCTCCTCTGTTTTCTCTCTTAACTCCTCTTCTGTATAAGTTGTACTTAGGGCTATAACTCTCATCTCGGCTCTCTGTGCTGCCTCGATACCTGCCAAAGAGTCCTCGAAGACAATACACCTCTTAGCCTCTACTCCACATTTCTTGGATCCCATAAGGTAACAATCGGGCGAAGGCTTAGAGTGTTCTATATCGTCTGCCGTTACCCTTAGTGGAAAATATTCTTTTATCTCGGGTCTTGCCCTAAATACCCTCTCCATCTTATCATCCTTAGACGAGGTAACCAGACATATCTTAACACCTTTCTCATGTATACTCCTAACAAACTTCTCTACCCCTGCTATATAGTTAAAACGCATCTCTTTTTCCATCTTCTTTAAGTCCTCTCTTATCAACTCCTGCGTCTTCTCGTCATGGAAATACTCCCTATATATATCTTTCAATCCTCTTCCCTTTATCTTCATCTCCAAATGTTCTACCTCGGGGCGATATTTCCTTCCTTCCTCTGCCCAAAACTCAGAATAATAGTGTTCTGTATCGAATACTACTCCGTCCAAATCGAACAAAAAGGCTATCTCTTCTCTCTCTTTCATCTCTCTTTTTCTTTTTTCTAACAGTTTGCAAAGTTATGAAATTTTCTTCACTCCATCTCCATTTCTTTTCTTTCCAACAAACATAATCCTCGGTACTTAAAAAAATATTTTCCCCTTTTTGTCGTTCTCTTTGTACCAAAAAGCAGAAAAACACAAATGAATATAGTACACATAACAACCGTTCATCAACGCTTTGACTCTCGTATCTTCTACAAAGAGTGCTTATCGCTTAGTCTTCACCACAAGGTTACACTTATAGTAGCCGATGGTCATGGAGACCAAACCTCTAACTCCGTTCGTATCATAGATATCGGATCTTATTCCTCTCGACTTAAACGTCTTCTCTTTGCTCCCTTCAAAGCCGTTCGCATAGCCAAGCAACTTAACGCTGATATCTATCATTTTCATGACCCAGAACTGCTTATCGCTGTCCGCCGTCTTGCTCATTCTCACAAAGTGATATTCGACTCTCACGAAGACTTCCCAAAACTAATGCTACAACGCCCTTATATCCCAACTCCCTTACGCCGTCTTTTCTTCTCTCTTGCCAAACACATAGAGAAAAAGACCACTCGTAGTCTCTTTGCTGTCGTTACGGCTACAGATAACATCAACCAAAAATTCCTCTCCTATCACTCTCTCCCTTCTTCCCATATCGTAACAGTTAAGAACTACCCTATCCTTCCTCCTTCCTCCCCCGCTACTCCTCCGTCTCACGTTCCTCACACTCCTTTCACGGCTTGCTATGTCGGTGGCTTAACCAAGATTCGTGGCGTTAAAGAGATGATATTAGCGTGCGAGAAAGCCAACACAAAACTCATACTTGCAGGTCCTTTCGACGACCCTCTATACTTACAAGAGATGCAGTCCTTATCAGGTTGGAAGAACGTTGAATATCTCGGCGTTGTCCCTCATAAAGACCTATTCGAGAAGGTATACAGCCGTAGCGATGTCGGCCTTAACCTGCTCCTCGCCGCTCCTAATCATATAGACGCCATACCTATCAAACAACTCGAATATATGTCTGCCGCCCTCCCTGTCCTCTCTACTCAGTACATACGTTTCTGCGTTGAGATAACCAACCAGACCCACTGCGGTATCCTTGTCCGCCCCGAAGACACCGACCAATGCTCACAAGCCCTCCTCGAACTCCAAGCCTCTCCTACCCTCCTTCAAACCCTCTCCTCCAACGCCTACCAAGCCTTCCGCACCACCTACAACTGGGACAAAGAAAAAGACGCTCTCCTCAACCTCTACTCCTTATAACGCATTATTTAGCACAAAAAAAAGAACACCCTCCTTTCAAAAATCATCTTTCAAGAAGGGTGTTCTTTTTCTTTATAATCGTGATAACTATCAGATACTCACCTTTTCCCAAAGTACGCAACTTTGCGGTCCGTAAGTTTGCGTACTCCGATCTTTTCCTACACTATTTTTGAATTTTTTCGACACTTCAGTTCACAAAACATCCCTTCCCACTTCCTAAAAATCCCTCATTCAAACCTTCTTTTCCCCTTTTTCGTCCCTCCTTTGAGGGATTTTTTGTAACTTTGCAGTCTAATTAAATAAATTATCTATACAGTTATGATAAGCCAGACACTTTATCAGTCAATGAACGAACTTGTCGAGATGGTCAGCCTCGACTTTAAACGTTATCTATACTCCGAAATACCTTGGCAAGCACGTATGATAGGCATCGTCGGCCCTCGTGGAGTCGGCAAGTCTACCCTCCTACTCCAACATATCAAAGAACAAAGACAAAACGGCAAATACCTATACGTCTCCGCCGACAATCTCTACTTCACCTCCCACACCCTAATCGCCCTCGCAGACGACTTCGTCAAAGACAACGGCACACACCTCTTCATCGACGAGATACACAAATACAAACAATGGTCAATAGAACTCAAAAACATCTACGACTCCCACCCCGACCTCCATATCGTCTTCACCGGTTCCTCCGTCCTCGATATCCTACAAGGCAACGCCGACCTCTCTCGCCGTGCCCTTATCCTACACATGCAAGGCCTATCTTTTAGAGAATACCTCGCCCTTAACAATATCGACCACCTATCCCCTTTCTCTCTCGAAGACATCATCGCCGGCAAAGCCCTAACCAACATCAAACACCCCCTGCCTATCTTTAGAGAATACCTCCAAAAAGGCTACTACCCCTTCTCGAACGAAGTCGGCTTCTTCCAACGCCTGCAACAGATGATAGCCCTAACCCTCGAAGTCGATATACCTCGCTACGCCGATATGCGTTCCTCTACTATCAACAAACTAAAACTACTCCTTACCATCATCGCCCAGATCTCCCCTTACAAACCTAACCTTACCAAACTCTCAGCCGACATCTCCGTAAGCAAGAACAATATCCAAGACTACCTCTCCTACCTCGAACGATCCGGCCTTATCGCTCGCCTCTATGACCATATAGGCGATATGCGTCTGCTAGGTAAAGTGGAGAAAATATACCTCGACAACACCTCCCTTATGTACGCCCTAACCAACAACACCCCTAACATCGTTAACCTCCGTGAGACCTTCTTCCTTAACCAGATGCGTGTCCGCCAAACCGTCACCGCCTCCCCCGTTAGCGACTTCTGTATCGGTCCCTATACCTTCGAAGTCGGCGGCCAAAGCAAGACCAAACGCCAAATCAAAGACCTCTCCAACGCCTTCGTCGTCCAAGACGATATCGAACACCCTACCCCTTCCCACATCCCTCTCTACTCCTTCGGCCTTAACTACTAAAACACTCCCACCTCTCCCTCTCCCTCCTCCCCAAAAACTTGCATTTTAACTCATTTCGCACCCCTAAAATTTGCATTTTAACGCACTTCACGCCCCAAAAATTTGCATTTTAACGCACTTTGTCTTTCTAATTCGCAAAAAATTAGTAACTTTGCAAAAAATTAAAAATCTCCGCATAAATAATGGTAAACGAGAAAATAATACTCCAAGTGTTGTCCGAACAGAAAGAAGAAACACAACAAATGGACACAAGCAAATGGTGCGACAGAATGGAAGAGAATCAATTCGAACTCGATAGCCCCCTATCGCAAGTCGTCATCGGCGTAAGACGTTCCGGTAAGTCTACTATCTGCCACAAAGTATTGCTACAAAACAATATCCAATACGCATACATAAACCTCGACGACGACCGCCTACTCAACCTCGAAAGCTCAGACCTTGACGCCCTGCTTAACTGCATCTACCAACTCTACGGAACCAATATTAAGTACATCCTCCTCGACGAAATACAAAACGTAGAAGGATGGCATCTTTTCGTCAACCGCCTGCAAAGAATAGGTATGCATATCTTTGTTACCGGATCTAATGCACATCTGTTAAGTAGCGAGTTGGCAACTCATCTAACCGGCCGCTATAACGAGATCCGCCTATTCCCCTTCTCCTTCGCCGAGTTCTGCTCATATAATCATATCGACATCACAAGCATAACAACCAAAGCTGACGCCGACAGAAAAATAGCCCTGAACGATTACCTTATCAACGGCGGCTTCCCCGAACTGATGAACATACGCAATAAACGTGCTTACGTCCAAAGTCTAATAGAAACAATCATAACCAAAGATATCAAAAACCGCTTCCATATCCGCAACATAGACGCCCTGCGTCTTATCGCTAACCACCTTATAAGCAACGCATGCCAAGAAATAAACTACGAACAACTATCCAATCAATTCGGCATCGGTAGCCAAACCACAACCAAGAAGTATGTAGCCTACCTCTCTCAAGCCTTCCTTATCACACAGATACACAAGTTCTCTTTCAAAAGCACTATCCGCTTACGAGACACCAAGGCATATATCGTAGACACCGGCCTTATCGCTAACCGATCCGACGCCCTTTTGCCACAAAACTATGGTTGGCGTCTTGAGGATATCGTCTGCATCGAACTCCTCCGCCGCTGTGCCCCTCTCTTCTATGACGTCTACTACTACAAACCTACCAGCAGAAGCAAAGAAGTCGACTTCGTCGTCTGCGAACAAGGACACGTCAAAGAACTTATCCAGGTAGCCTACGATATAGATACCCCAAAAACTTTTAATAGAGAAGTATCCGCCCTTATCCAAGCCGCCAACACCCTCCACTGCAACAACCTCTCCCTTATCTCCCTAACCGAGACACGCACCCAAGCCCTCCACGCCCACACCCTCCACATCTACTCCCTTATCGACTGGCTCCTCCTCCCCCTTACCAACCAAAATACCCTCTGAAAGCCACCGCCTCCAAAGTAAGTTAAAGTAAAAAATAAAAAAAGGACGATAGGGAAAATAGAACATTTTTCAAATGTTAAAAAAATAGGGTTAATGAACAAAACGTTTCTTAAAGAAACATTCTTTTTGTCCATTAACCCCAATTGTATAAGAAAGAAAACTACTCTTACCTATAACATATCTTAATGCACTTTCATCTTATCTTTCTGCTCTCATCGGATTATTAAGAAAATCATTATAAGCCAATCTTATACCTTCTTCTAACTCCGTCTTATAATGCCATCCTAACTGATCTGCCTTACTTACGTCCAAAAGTTTTCTCGGTGTGCCATTAGGCTTAGTAGTATCCCATCTTATTTCGCCCTTATAACCGACAATCCGAGCAACCATCAAAGACAACTCCTTAATAGTTATCTCCTTACCCGTACCTGCATTTACTGTCTCATTACCCGAATAATTATTCATCAAAAACACGCACAGATTAGCCAAATCGTCCACATACAAAAACTCTCTAAGAGGAGAACCATCGCCCCAACAAACTACTTCTTTAAGATCTTGCATCTTTGCCTCGTGAAATCTGCGTATCAAAGCAGGCAAAACATGACTATGTTGCGGGTGATAGTTGTCGTTAGGTCCATAAAGATTAGTAGGCATAACAGAGATATAATCCGTACCATACTGGCGATTAAGAAATTCACAATATTTCAATCCCGAAATCTTAGCCAAAGCATACGCTTCATTAGTCTTCTCCAACTCCCCTGTAAGCAAACAACTCTCTTTCATAGGTTGCGGAGCCAAACGTGGATAGATACAACTACTTCCTAAGAACTCCAACTTCTTACAACCATTTTGCCAAGCAGAATGTATGACATTCATCTCCAAAATCATATTCTCATACATAAAGTCCGCCAAAGCCTCTTGATTGGCCATAATACCGCCCACTTTCGCAGCCGCAAGAAAGACATATTCAGGCTTTTCCATAGAGAAAAATCTTTCAATATCGTCTTGTCTTGTCAAATCGAGTTGTTTATGATCCCTTGTGATAATATTATTGTAGCCCTGGCGATTCAGTTCTCTGACTATGGCACTACCTACCATACCCTTATGCCCTGCTACATATATCTTTGAATCTTTTTCCATATCTAAAAAAGTCTATATTATTCTGGTTGCTGTGCCTTCAAATAAAGTTTCTTAACAAAACGCATATCATGCTCAACCATTATAGAGATCAACTCCTCGAAACTCGTCTTGCGAGGATTCCAACCCAACTGTGTTCTTGCTTTCGTAGGGTCGCCCAAAAGTTGCTCCACTTCTGCAGGACGGAAATACTTAGGATCTACCTCAACCAAGACCTTGTCTGTCTTAGTGTCTATACCTTGCTCATTTATTCCCTCACCTTGCCACCTTAGATCTATACCTGCCTTCTTAAAAGCAAGTGTACAGAAATCTCTTACCGTATGATATTCGCCTGTGGCTATAACATAGTCCTCTGGATTCTCTTGTTGTAACATCAACCACATACACTCTACATAGTCCTTAGCATATCCCCAGTCTCTAAGTGAGTTAAGATTACCCAAATACAACTTATCCTGATACCCTTGTGCTATACGACAAGCCGCCAAAGTAATCTTACGTGTTACAAATGTCTCTCCTCTACGCTCACTCTCGTGATTAAACAAGATACCATTGACCGCATACATACCATAACTCTCTCTATAATTCTTAGTTATCCAATAGCCATAGAGTTTTGCTACTCCATACGGACTTCTCGGATAGAACGGCGTAGTCTCCTTCTGTGGAACTTCTTGTACCAAACCAAAGAGTTCGGAAGTAGAGGCTTGATATATCCTACAAGTCTTCTCCAAACCACATATCCTAACTGCCTCCAATAGTCTTAACACTCCCAAAGCATCGTCTTGTGCCGTATATTCTGGAACATCAAAACTTACCTTAACATGACTTTGTGCCGCCAAATTGTATATCTCATCAGGCTTAACGGTGCTAATAATCCTTATCAAAGAAGAACTATCCGTCATATCGCCCCAATGCAAGTTGACAAGTCTTTGCTGTTTCATGTCTCTTACCCATTCATCCAAATACAAATGTTCTATTCTACCTGTATTAAAAGACGAACTACGTCTTAATATTCCATGAACATTATAACCCTTACCAATAAGAAACTCTGCCAAGAACGATCCGTCCTGACCCGTAATACCTGTTATTAACGCTGTCTTTGCCATAATATAATTTTTTATAATTGAAATATTTTTTCCATTAACTGCCATTTACTCGTGGACGGAGCATCTTTGTCGCACCCTTGAAACTGTGCCACGTATGCCTCCCATTCTTTTTGTCTCGGCAAAGTCGCTAATCTTGCGTTATCCTTTTGCCAATCGAAATCATCCTCCGTATCCATTATCATAAAAAGTCTATTACCCAAGATATATATCTGCATATCCAAGATACCCACGCTTTTTATTCCTTGTCTTATCTCCGGCCATATATTATTATGTGCCTCGATATATGATTGTATCGACTCTTTGTCGTTCGTTATATCCAAAGTCTGACAATATCTTTTCATACTACATATTCTCCTTCCTACGAATCTTTATTCTAATACTGTTCTCTAACGGCTTATCCACAACCATAGCCAAATATCCTGCACCTCCTGCTCCGGAAAGTTTCCACGCCAAAGCCTTATCCTTATAATTACCTATAAACTCCCTTAACTTATCTGGCAACATATCCGGAAACATTCTCACCTGTGCATTAAAAGAATCCAACCAATACTTAGCCAACCCCTCCAAATCCTTATTCATTATCGCCTGCCAACAATTCTCAGAAGCCTCAGTCAATAGTCTAACATTCTCTTTATTGATATTTGTCCTCTCGTCCAACACCAATCCATCGGGACGATCCCAAGTATGCACCAAACAGATATGTTCCTCCAACCAAGTCAAGATATCTTCCTTCAAACACGTCTCTATCTTCTCTGGCCAGAACTCTCCATTATAATAATGACGAACCAATCCCGGCATACATATCCCTATGGCATCTTGTGCCCCTGACACAAACTTATTCTTGCTCGGCTCGTTCTCAAAACAGAAAACCAACTTAGCCAATAGTTCTGGATCATAATCCGGCAACCTAATAGGAAACAATTTCTTTATAGCGTTTCTCGTAGAAGTACTCATACCGCTCCTTGTCCTAAACTCTATCGTAGGCTCCAATGAGATAGTAATCGCCCAACCAGGAAAATACCTTGAAACGTATGGCTGATCTATCCACGTCCCTGCCAAATCTAATCGATAAGGAAGTAACGATTTCCCTTCCGTATCACCTGCCTGCATCTGCGTATCTATAACTATATACTCTATCCCTCTTCGTTTGCAGACTTCTCGTTTAGCCATCATATCCCCATCTTGATTGACAACAAAGATATCAGGGCGGAACTTATCCAAACTTTCCTCAAAATCTATCACTCCTTCTCCTTGATTGATACATGCGTCCTTAACATACCTTACGGCTTTGACCATATACAATCTCTCCTGTTCCGAACAAACCGGCTTGCGTGTCTTCAACTGCTCAACAGTCTTGTCGCTCCCCACTCCTACATACACATCTCCATACGAAGAGACCTGTTTCAAGAAAGCAACATGCCCACTGTGCAACATATCAAAACAACCGGATACAAACACTCGCTTACTCATCTTGTTTTTGTTTTACTTCGTTAATTATCTGATTGTAGATTATTTTATCCAAAACTATTATTTATATTTTCTTTTTCTTCTCTTATTCGCTCTTGAACGTTACATCGTCCGTCCGTGGATGAATGAACTCAAACTCCAACGTACGTCTCAAACCTTCCTGTAAACTATACGGAGCCTTGAAACCGCTCTGCTGTACCTTAGTAGCATCGAACTGAGTTGAAGCACAGAACTTCTTAACCCTTACACTGCTTATCGTTAGTTTCTTGCCCGTAATCTTAGCCAGTAAGTCAAAACAGAAACCGCCCATCATTCCCATCCAATAAGGAAAATGCGTCTGCGGAATATGTTTGTTCAACACCTTCTCAACGTGCGTAACCAAGTCGTTCATATCTACGTCCGGCTTGTCGATATAGTTAAACACGTTATACCCTTCTGTCTTATTGTCTATCATAAACTTCACAAAGGCAACGATATTCCCCACATACGCCATAGACTTCTTGTTCTTACCATTACCAACCATCAGGAACTTACCACTCGAAATCTGTTTCAAAAGGTTATACACATTACCTCTATTTCTCTCACCAAAGATAACAGTCGGACGGATAATATCTATATTCCAATCTCCGTGTGTCTTATACCATTCTTGCAGTACCTGCTCGGCTTGCCATTTGCTCTTGCCATAATGATTAAACGGATCTTTCTCAAACTCCTCGTTAGGATTGTCCTTATTAAGTCCATAGACCGCAACGGACGAGAAGAATACCAATCTCTTAACACCATTCTTCTCCATAGCCTTAAGGCAAGTCTTCATCCCTCCAACATTAGTATCGTAATACAACGATGTCGGCGTTACGTCGTCTCTATGCTGTGCAGCCAACAGCACAACCAGATCACTCCCCTCCAACTCCTTATCCATCTGTTCCTGCACCCTTACATCGCCTATAACCGTCAAATCATTAAAGAAATGACTCTCTTGCAAGTCCACATTCTTCAACTCATACTTGCTTTTCTCTTCACTCAAAAGCCCTAACAGACGAGTCCCTACAAATCCACTCGCCCCTATCAATGTTATCTTCATATCCAATTATTGTTTTTATAACTGAATATGAAGACAACATCTCATCTATTTATGCCTTACATATTCAGTTAGTTTATAAATATATCTCAATGACAATAGAAAGACATTTGTCCTTACATTATTCTTCTTAAATGCTTTGATCTGCTCTTTCATTATCTGCTTCCTACTCCTAAAACCAGACGTAGAAGCACCTCCCAATCGCATCGTTACAAAGTCTTTCTCTATATATTTCGTCCCAATCTCTTCTACATAAATCAATCTTAATAACTGTTCGAAATCAGCAGCAATCTTATAACTTGTATCAAATAGACCATATTTCTGATAAATCGTTTTCTTGCAATAAAAAGAAGGATGTGCCGGCATAAAGCCCATACGCATCTTCTCTCTACTAAACACCTTAGAAGAATAATACCTTACACATCTGTTAAGATCACTCTCCTTTACATAGTGAACATCTCCGTACACGGCATCGCAATCACTACTCGAAAACGCCGTATCTATCGTCTCTAAAACATCGTCCGCCGTATAGAAGTCATCGCTATTCAGTATCCCAACAATATCTCCACTCGCCATACGAATGCCTTTATTCATAGCATCGTATAGACCATTGTCCTTCTCGGATATTATCTGTACCCCCCCCCTATAAAATCTTGAGACATTGCTATTTACTATCTCCATAGTCTTATCTGTGGACTTGCCGTCTACGACAATCCATTCTATATCTTTATGCGTCTGTGCAAGAATACTGTCAATAGTAGATTGTATCGTCTTCTCACTATTGAACGTTGCTGTAATTATCGAAATCTTCATTACCTACTAAATTTATTTTTGATGATATTCATAGCCTTCGGAAATAGTCTACGAACCAAATATATCACCGAACAGACCTTTATCCCATTCTTCTTAAAAGCACGCATTATATTCTTATTGCCTAAAATAATCTTAGAAATACTTCCCGTGCTCTCTCCCCCTTGTCTCATCTTTATGATAAACCTATCTATGTATTTGATCTTTGCCTTATGTTTCTCTACAAACCTCAACATCAACTCAAAATCAGCCGAAACATCAAAACTTGTATCAAACAATCCATACTTATCATAAAGTTCTTTCTTTGCATAGAATGTCGGATGTGCAG
>CAVAII010000067.1:0-30490 GCA_963588535.1 Erysipelotrichaceae bacterium
GGTTAGTGAAGAGAATTTAATGGTTAGTGATATTAGAAAAATAAATACTGATAATAATTTAACGAATACTGATTTTAGTAAAATAATTACTGATAATAATTTGACGAATACTGATTTTATTCGGATAAGGTTTGAAGTTATTTTTGAGGGAAGAGAGATAGAGGGGAGAATAGGAAAAGAAGGTATGGAAAAATAAGAGGAAGTGGGGATGGAATAATATGAAAGGAAGAAGGGATAAGAGAGGGAGAGAAAGGAATATGGAAGGAGGGAGAGAGAAAAGAAAAACGACTGAGAGAAGGTTGCGTCTCAGTCGTTATGGTATTGAAAATCTTAGTAAAACAAGATTAGATAGTTCTACCAGGATAAACTTTCAAAGCCTCTTTTAAGCAGTTGATACCTGCCATTAAGTCCTCGATACACAAGCAATATGTGATACGTGCTTGTTTTCTACCTTTCTCAGGGTCAGTGTAGAAACCTGTACCAGGAGCTAACATAACTGTCTTACCATCAAGGTTGAAGTCAGTTAGAAGCCATTGGCAGAATTTATCACTGTCGTCAATAGGCATCTCGATCATAGTATAGAATGCACCATTAGGGTTAGGGCATTTGCAACCAGGTATTTCGTTGATACCTTTTACCAAAGCACGTCTTCTTCTGTCGTACTCGTCATTAACTTCCTTAAAGTAGCTTTCTGGAGTATCGATAGCAGCCTCAGCAAATATCTGTCCGAAATAAGGAGGGCACAAACGAGCTTGAGCCATCTTCATAGCAGAAGCCATAACTTCCTTATTCTTAGATATAATCATACCCTCTCTTGCACCGCAAGCAGAATAACGTTTAGAAACTGAGTCTAACAAGATAGCGTTTTGGTCGATGCCTTCGATTTGCATAACAGAGAAGTGTTTGTTGCCGTCATAAACGAACTCACGATAAACTTCGTCTGCGAAAAGGAATAGGTCGTGTTTCTTAACTATAGCAGCCAATTGACGCAATTCTTCTTCTGTGTAAAGGTAACCAGTAGGGTTGTTAGGGTTGCAGACCATAATGGCACGAGTCTTAGGAGTGATAGCCTTTTCGAACTCTTCCATAGGAGGTAATGCAAAACCTTTGTCGATAGAAGAAGGGATAGTCTTGATAACTGCACCTGTTAGTTTAGCAAATGAGTTATAGTTAGCGTAATAAGGTTCGGAAACTAATACCTCATCACCTTCGTTTAGGCAGACATTGAAAGCTATTTGCAAAGCCTCGCTACCGCCGCAAGTGATTATTATTTCGTTTGGCTCAACGTTGATATTGTAGCGTCTGTAATATTCGCAAAGTTTCTTTCTATAAGAAAGGTTACCATTAGATGGAGTATAGGCTACGATATCCATATTGGCTTTTCTAAGAACGTCCAAAGCACCTGTTGGGGTTTTGATATCTGGTTGACCGATGTTAAGGTGATAGATTTTGATACCTCTTTCCTTTGCTGCGTCAGCGAAAGGGACTAATTTTCTTATTGCAGAAGCCTCTAAAGTTGCTCCTTTTTGTGATATTTTTGGCATATTAATATGTTTGTATTTAAGTTTGTTATGTAAAATTTCTTACTTTATCTTATTGTTTAGTAGAAACGGCAAAAAGTTAGATAGATTTTTGTCCGTAAAAAGACGTTCTATCTAACTATTATGAAGTTTCTTAATGAGATATACTCTTTGTCTTGTTATTTATTAACAACTTTGCCTTTTATTTTCAAAATCGTTTTGCCTTTTGCAGCATTAGATTCTACGGTTATAGATTTGTTGATAGTACCAACGTTGTTAGTATTGTATTTAACTTTGATTTTACCTGTTTGACCTGGCATCAAAGGTTCTCTACTCCAAGAAGGAACAGTACAACCGCAAGAAGAACGAACGTTAGTTAGCATCAAAGGGGCGTTACCTGTGTTTTTGTAAACAAATTCGCAAATACCATTACCACCTTTTTGTACTTCACCGTAATCGTGTTCCATTTCGGTAAATGTAATCTCTGCATGGCTACCGCCACTTACTTTACTACCTGTTTTCTCTTGAGCGTTTGCTCCAAAAACTACTGCAAATGTTAGCAGTACGGATAAAAACAACTTTTTCATTTTATTAATCAATTTATTTATTAAATACTATATTTTTTATTTCTTTAGCACCACATTGCCAGTTAGTAACAGAGTTATTCTATTTCTTTTGGTGTCGTTGCTAACAACGGTAATGCTTTTTTTTATCTCACCTACCAAATTGGTATTGTATCTAACTATTAGTTTGGTTGTGTCGCCGGGGATAATTTCTTTGCTTTCTAACTCTATCTCAACGCAATCGCATGAGACATCTACGCTATCTATAACCAGCATTCCACCGCCCAAATTAGTAATCTCAAATACGGCTTTGGCTTCTTGTGTTTGCACTACATCTCCGTAATCAAAGAACAATTTGTCAAAGGATATTATACCAGTAGAGTCTTTATCGTAATGTATAATTTTCCTTTTGTTTTGTTTGTTGTCAAGACTTTTTTTGGAGGAACGGGAGAAAGAAAATCTCTTTTTCCCTTCTTTTTGATTGTCTTGTGCGAACGAGTTGCCAGTTAGCAAAATTAATGCCAAAAGGGTAAATACTAATTTAATATGTCTGCTTAGACTTTTTCTCATTGTCTTATACGGCGGATTGATGGGTTAGTTATCCATATCTTTTAGTATTATAGACTTGATTTTCTCTATTTTGTCCAAAGACTTCTCGTGCAAGAGTTTGAAATTATCGCCAATTTGGTATTCGTTACGCACACCAAAATAGAATTTTATCTTAGGTTCTGTACCCGAAGGGCGAATAGAAATCTTGCTACCGTCTTTTAGATACCATTGAAGGACATTAGATTTTGGTAAGGTTAGAGGTGTTTGTTTGCCTGTTAGCAAATCGGTAGATACTTGTAGTTGATAGTCTTTTATGGTTACGACTTTCTTGCCTAACAACTCTTTTGGAGGGTTTGAACGGAAGTCGCTCATCATCTTTTCTATTTCTTTGGCTCCTTGTTGGCCTTTGCGAACGATAGACAAAAGGCTTTCTTGATAATAACCGTATTTTTGGTAGATCTCTAACAATATATCATAGACCGTAAGTCCTTGTTGTTTAGCCCAAGCAGCCATCTCGGCTAATAGACAGCAAGTAGAGATGGAGTCTTTGTCTCGAACGATATCCGAAGGCATATAACCATAACTCTCTTCTCCGCCACCGATGTAGTGTTCTTTGCCTTCCAACTCTAAGATTTTGGCAGCAATCCATTTGAAACCCGTAAGGACGTCATAACAATTAACCTTAAAGTCGTCTGCTATAACCTTGATTAACTCACTTGTTACAATAGTTTTGATAACAAACTCCTTACCTTTAAGGCGTAAGACCTCTTTGTTACGAAGCAATATATAATAGGTAAGAAGGGTAGCAGTCTGGTTACCATTCAACAAGACCATCTCGCCCATAGAGTTTCTAACGCAAAGAGCCTCTCTGTCGGCGTCAGGATCAGTAGCCAAGACTATATCGCATTGCTTTTCTTCTGCTAATTTTAGGACTAAATCCAAAGCACTTCTTTCTTCTGGGTTAGGGGATTTGCAAGTCGGGAAATTACCATCGGGTATGGATTGTTTCTCTTCTGCAAAGATATTCTTAAAACCCCATCTACGCAAAGCCTCTGGCACCATCTTGTAGCCTGTTCCGTGTAGAGGGCTGTAGGCTATCTTAATATTTTTGAAGGTATCCAAATGAGCGGTTGCGAGACTTAGATTTGCTATTTTGTTATAGTATTTCTCGTCAAAACTATCGTCCAACAAAGTGATATTATTCATATCCTGTTGGATTTTTACCTGAGATATATCTGTTATCTTGTTAACCTCGTCTATTACGTTGGTATCGTGTGGTGGTACTAACTGACCGCCGTCATTCCAATAGGCTTTGTAACCATTATATTCTTTTGGATTATGGGAGGCAGTAATCATAACGCCTGCCTGACAACCCAATTCTCTAACGGCAAAAGACAAAAGTGGAGTAGGGTGAATATCTTTGAATAGATATACTTTCATACCATTAGCAGCAAATACCTTAGCGGTTATTTGTGCAAAGTCTTTGCTATTGTTACGAGAGTCGAAAGATACGACTACTTTGATTTCTTTCTCGTTCTTAAACTCTTGCAAGATATAGTTAGCAAAGCCCTGAGTAGATTGACTAACTACGATGGTATTCATACGGTTAGTACCTATTCCCATAACGCCACGAAGTCCTCCTGTGCCGAAGGAAAGTTTCTTATAGAAAGCGTCATTGAACTCGGCTATATCTTCTTTTTGTAATCTTCTTATTTCTTGTTTAATTTCTTCGCTAATGGTGCTGTTTAACCATAAGTTAGCGTTTTGAACTGCGTTTTTGTCTAATTCCATAATATAATTATTTTCTTTTTTTGCTTAATCGTTTGCCTTCCATAAAGGAAAGTCTGTTTATTGCCTCAATATTACCCAATTCTGCGGCTTTTTGATAACATTTTTCAGCCTCTTTGCTGTTCTGAGTTAAGTTGATACCTTGTTCGTATTCCTTACCAATAATAAGCCAACTCTCAGCACGAGTTACTTTGGTGAAATCTATATCAAGGAAACCGCTAAAATCGTTATATTTGTTGTATTTATTTATAGCCATTATCTCTTTGGCAAGGGAAAGACCTTGTTCGCCTGCCATATTGTAATATTTCATTGCAAGGGTTGTATTCTGTTTTACGCCATTACCTGTTTCTAACATCTGGGCGTAAGCGAATTGTGCCATAGGGTCGTTGTTTGCTAATGGGATTTGAAGTAGTTGTAAGGCTCTTTCGTAATCTGGTTTAACGCTTTTGTTACAAGATAGGATATAAGCCAAACAAGCCATAGATGGAGTATCGTTTTGTTTAACGGCTTTCTCGTACCAATAGGCTGCTTCGGAAAGATTCTCTTCTACTATGTTACCTTCTAAGTATATATCGCCCAAACGGCGTAACGCATAGACTTCGTCTCTTTCGGCACACACACGATACCAAACCATTGCACGAGGTAAGGACTTCTTAGTGCCGATACCTTCGTCGAACATAGTGGCAACCTTAGATTGAGATTTGGCATTACCTCTCTCGGCTGCTTTAAGATAATAGTTAAAAGCGTTGGTAAGATTTTTTTCTGTGCCATAACCATTTTCGTACATATAAGCCAAACGATACATGCTCTCCAAATGATTTTTTTCGGCAGCGTTCTTGTACCAGATAAAGGCGTCTTTGTAGGATTGTAGCATTCCTACGCCATTATAATATTGATTAGCCAATTCGTACATACTTCTAACGTTACCGCTTTTGGCTTTCTGTAATAATCCTTGTGCGTTAAGGGTGCTAACGCTCAAAATAATTAGTGCTAATATGAAAACTTTATTTTTTATTCTCATCTTGGTATGAATATTCTTGATTGTTGGTTATTGATTATTCTTCATATTGCCACAACTCCTCTTTATTCCAAAATTCGAGGGCAGTTGGGTAACCTTCGTTGAAGGCTAATTTTATGTAATTAATACCTTTGGCAATATCTTTTTCTACTCCCTGACCATAGTATAACATAGTACCAGTTTTGAACATTGCTTTGGCTAAATTACCTTTGTCAGCAGCTCTTTTATAGTATTTGTAAGCAGTAGAGATATTGCGATTAGTACCAATACCTTTCTCATACATCTCGCCTAAGCAATAAGTAGCCTCATAGATATCCAAAGTATCGGCACGGAAGAAGTAAGTATAAGCCAAATGAAAGTTTTGCTGAACGTCTATACCATAATAATACATCTCGCCTAAGGCAAAGATAGCATCTTTATGATTCTGTTCGGCAGCCTTTTTGTACCAATACAAAGCCTTAGTGATATCCTTTTTGTAACGATTGTCTTGAGAATACATACGACCTAATTTGTATTGAGCATTAGCGTCTCCGTCCTCTGCTGATCGCATAAAAGTGTTTTGAGACATAGAAGAATAGCCCACAAAACAAGCAATTATTAACAAAACAACTCTTTTCATCTTTATATCTATATATAAGTAATTAACAATCTAATTTCTTTTGGCAAAATTACTAAAATTTTGCTAACTAACCAAACAAGTAGCAAAAATAATACCTTAATTTTTTAATTTAGGGTAATGACCGCAGGATCTGAAATTATTTTTCCAATATTTTTCTTCCAAAGACGATACTATAACTCCCTTAGATGTAGAGGCATGAATAAAGTTGTCTTCGTTAAGGAATATACCTACGTGATTAACATTACTTTTGCCGAAGAAAACCAAATCACCTTCTCTTAGTTTGTTTTTAGAGGAAAGAATATCTACTTCTTTTTCCATATCCTGACTTCTGCGTGGCAACTCTATATCATAAACGTCCTTATAGACATTATACACAAAACCACTACAATCTGTTCCTTGCCTACTCTTGCCACCAAGTACATGAGGAGTACCTACCCACGATACGCAATAATCTGTTAACGTGCTACCTTGTTGTCTTAAATATTGTTTGGATTGGTCATAAACCGAATTAGTAGCAGAAGAGGATGCAGTGGAAGAAGTGTTTGATCTGTTGGAGTTACTTCTTGCCGTGGAGTTAGTTCGAGAAGAATTATTTGTTCGTGGTTGAGAATGATTGGGACGTGAAGAACTACCATTCAAAGCCTTATTAACAGGCACACAAGACGCCATTAATAAGACCATAGATACGAATAGTGTAAGTACTTTTATTTGTTTTTTCATTATTTTTGTAACTATATAGACTGTTCGTTCAAAAAGGTTAAACATTTCTTTAAGGAATCCTCCCAATGAGGTATCTCGATGTGTAGACTCCCCTTGATATCGCTCTTATCCAATACACTATAAAAAGGACGTTTGGCAACGGTTGGATAATCTTTGGATAGAATAGGCATAACTTTGCATTTAAGTTTGTTTAACTCCATAATCTTCTTTGCAAAATCATACCATGAGCAGACGCCTTCGTTAGAGAAATGATAGATACTATCTAAGGACGAACGATCTAACATTTTCATTATCGCCTCGGCTAAATCTGTTGCGTAGGTAGGAGTACCTATTTGGTCATATACAACATTTATACTGCTTTTGGTTTGACCTAATTTTATCATTGTCTTAACAAAATTATTTCCAAACTCACTATAAAGCCACGAAGTACGAACTATATTAGCACTTTTGTTACAACGCAAGATTTTTTTCTCACCTTGTAGTTTGGTATTGCCATAAACACTCTTTGGATTAGGTACTGATTGCGGTGTGTATGGAGTAGAACTCTTGCCGTCAAAGACATAATCGGTTGATATATGAATAAACCTAATCTTGTATTTCTTAGTGTATTTTGCTAATAGATAAGGGGCTTGAGTATTTAACAACAAAGCCAAATCATAATCGTTTTCTGCTTTATCTACTGCAGTATAAGCGGCACAATTAATCAAACAATCAAATTCTTTATTACCTAAATAAGTATCTATTTGTTCTTCGTTGGTAATATCTAATTCCTCAACGTCAGTAAAAACGAATTCGTGTTCGTAATTAGCGGAAATCTTCCTAAAACTTTGTCCTAATTGCCCATTAGAGCCTGTAACTAAAATCCTCATTTTTGAAAAATTTTTAATTTTGAGTGCAAAGTTAATAATAAATTTTATTTTAATTCGTATCTTTGCAAATAATTTTTAGAAAAAAACTAACATAATGGATATAGTAGATAATAAATTAAGGGTATTTCCAAAGTTGATAACCAATATATTAATTTGTTTTTTATTGCTTATACAACTCTTTCCACCTTTGTGGATACAGGACATAACAAGTCTAAGACATTTTCTTATAGCCTTGTTTGATATCTCGGCGATAGGGGTAATCTTGGTAAGTATCTTTAAACAAAAAATAAAGATTGTTAATCCTCTAAGATTTTTGCCTATTGCTGTTTTTTTACTCTTATTAGTGGTTATGGGGATAAGTATTTCTTGGGCTATTAACGCAGTAGAGGCAATAGCAGTATGGAATCGCTGGATTTTGGTCTTTTTGGTTGCATTCTTGGTTGGAATAATCTTAGATAGGAATACAAAACTTCTGCACACGCTTATTTATTGTACGATGATAATTACTTTTATTAATATACTGACTTGTATAATAGGTTATTATCATTTTGATTTGCATATCTCACAACGTCATAACCTAATGCTTAATGGTGGTTATGGCAACAAGAATATATTTGCCGTCTGCTTGGCATTGAAACTTCCTTTGCTGTATTACGCAATTATCTGTTACAAACGTATTTGGAAAATTCTATCATTAGTTTTGGTCTTAGGGGTATGTTTTTGTCTAATGATATTATCTACTCGTTCGACCTTCGTTAGTATGTTTTTGCAGATAGTTATACTTTTGTTTTATTGTATCTATGAAAAATTTGTACTAAAAGCCAAAAATAAAAATTTCCTTTTGGCATTAATATCGATAGGCGTTGTAATTGTTGGTTTCTTTGCAGGTAATCAATTTATTCAATATAATTATAATAAGTACGCCAAACACGATGTAAAAAATAATTATACCCTTGGTGCAAGGGTGAAAACAATTGAACAGGGCAATAGTAAAGGGCGTCTTTTGATTTGGCGAAATACTTTGGAGATAATCAAAAAAGAACCTATAAAAGGTTATGGTATAGGCAATCACAAACTAAATATTATGAGAGTAGAGGCGGCTAAAAAGAAAGATTATGTAGTTAGCGATCACGCTCATAATGATTTCTTGGAGATGCAAAGCGAGTTGGGAATAGTAGGTGAGTTGCTATACATACTATTATATATAAGTATGGGGGTAATTGGTCTAAAGGTTATATTGAATAAGAAAACGCATGAGACATATCGTTTGATAGCCTTGGTATCTATACTAA
The DNA here is from genome assembly GCA_963588535.1 of Erysipelotrichaceae bacterium. Taxonomy (GTDB): domain Bacteria; phylum Bacteroidota; class Bacteroidia; order Bacteroidales; family P3; genus Scybalousia_A. Next base: position 8,939 of record CAVAII010000067.1, read on the forward strand.
TGTTAGTAACTTACGCAATTGACGCATTGTTTAATTTCCCTAACGAAAGGGCTACTCCACAGATATATTTTGCTTTGAGTTTTGCCCTAATGATGTTAGCCTATAACAAAAGTAAGGGTGAAACGAAGGAGATAAAACAAAAGAAAGTCGTCTTTATTTCATTGGCTGTCTTGATGATAGGGTTGTTGTATATAGAGAGTTGTCATTTTGTTTCCTCGATTGTTCAGCACAGAAGGATACTTTGCTCTAATTCAAGAAATAAGAATAATATTCCGCCTTCGTATTGGGTTAATGCTGCTCCTTGGTTACCAAATATCGATGAGAGTACCAAACCTATTGCCATCAACAACGCTTCTATGTTTGCCTTGGAAGGAGACTATCGTACGGCTATTGATATGGTTTTGAGAGACAACTCTAATCCTTTCTATGGGTTGAAAGAATATCGTTTGGCGTCATATTATTCTCATCTTGGAATGTTGGATTCGTCTTTCTATTGGGCAGAGAAATGTATAAAAGTCAAACCTTTATGCTATGATCCTGTAAATGTTGAGGTGGGTAATTATAAGAAAATGGGTGATACCCTTACGGCGATAAAGATCTTGGAAGATTATCTAACAAGAGAGACAAGTGAGCCGAGAGCATGGAAGACTTTGATAAATATTTATGCCGAAAGGGGCGATATAGATAAAGCCGCAGAGGTGTATGATAAATTTTTTGTCTATAATAAGGAAAATAAGGAGTTTTCTTTGCAAAAAGAGACAATTAAGGCAATAGAAGAGGTAAAAAAACAACAAAAATAGAAAGAGGGAAAGAAAAAAATAAAAATTTTTCTCACTGATAATCAAGTTAATGAGAGTTTTGATGAAAAATTTTTCAAAAAAAATTATTCTATTACAAAATCTTGTTGTACTTTTGTCGGCGTTAAAACAAAAGAATTTATAAACAATTTTAAAAACAATTTAAAGAGATGAAAAAAGTATTGTTCGTATTAGCAATCGCTGGTTTTTTCGCAGCATGCGGTAGCAAAGCAACTGAAACAGCAACTGAAACAGCAACTGAGACTCCAGTAGAAGAGACAGTAGCTGAAACAGCAACAGAAACTGCAGTTGAGACACCAGTTAAATAATAATTGATCTTTTTCAGTTATTAGAATTTAGAGCAGTCCCATTAAACAGACTGCTTTTTTTGTGTCCATAAAAAAATGCCGATACAAATTAATGTATCAGCACCCAAACTTATAATTATGAAATATTATTCTTTTATCCAAGCACCTAACACCTCGCCGATATAGACTGTATGAACGCCAGCCGTAAGGGTTGTACCATAGAGTTGTTTTGGAGTATTGTTACGAAAATCCTTCTCACTCTGATGAAAAGTACTCATTATCTCACACTCGATTACCGATTTAGCCTCCAAAAAATAAGGCGTACCATGTTTAGTATAAGCAACATGCAGACCTAATGCTTTTGCCTTGTCCAAATCTCTACCGCTCTTTGTGCCCATAAACTGTGCTATCTTAGGATCGTCAAACTCCATAACCGTAAAACGTGGATACTTCTCCATAAAAGAGTGCGTATATCTGCTCGGTGCAACATAGACTATAATAGTTTGCCTATCGTAGCCAAGATAATTACCCATAGCACCCCAACCTATTGTCATTGCGTTGTAAGATGTAGTATCGCCCGAGGCAAGTATAGGTCCACGAGTAAAGAACTCAAAAGCATTGTCCTTAAAGTCTGTTTTGAGGTTAACAGCCTTGAAACCATTTTCTTCTTGTGCCATAATATTTGTTGTATTTAGTGTAGCAAACAAAGTTATTGCTATAAAAACTATCTTTTTCATATCGTTTGTTGTGTTCTAAATGTGATTAATACCTTTTATTAACGCAGTTATTTAGTTATATAACCATGAAATATCTGCTAAGAAAACGAAATACTAAAAGAAAAATTGCAACCACGATTACCAAATAACAAAAATAAGTGGCGAAAAACTAAATTCACCACTTACCATATTAAAAACCCTTAAAAAATGTAAAAAACAAATTTTCTTTTCTTGTTTCTTATTCGATAGGATTAACCTTTGGGAAGTTAGCATCGAAATTCTCGAACATAGGTTTACCAATAATATGTCCAAGGAAGTCTTTGTACATATCAGTAAATACAAATTTCTCAGCGTCAAAGTATTCCACTGGTAAAGGACGGTTACCTATCTTGCCCATATCTATCGAAGAGCAGTTGTATTCCTCTAAATCATCATACGAACATACTTTTTTCAAGACTGGCATCTTACCATATTCTTCTCTTAACAACAAATCAACTGCTTTGTCTGCAAGTGCTTGAGTTAAACGGCGATCATATTGTCCGCACATTCCCGAACGAGGATAATAACCTGTCATTTGAGCACGAGCATCTATCTTTAATTTGTGAGAAATCTCGGAAGCAATAGTACCACATACGCCTCCCAAACGTGCGTGTCCGTATTCATCTTGTTCGGTTGAAGCATAGACAACATCGCATTTGCCCGTCTGCTCATCATACCATCTAACACCCTCAGAAACAGGGATTATAAGGCTACGATTAGGTGATTGCTCGTATGTGCGTGCAACTATATCAAAGAATTTTTCCTTTCTCTCCTTAGTCATTTCAACCTCAGGAATCAAAGATATAGTACTACCACCAAAAGTACTTGCACCTGTTAGCCAACCTGCATCTCTACCCATAACTTCCATAACCATAATACGTTGATGAGACTCAGCCGTTGTCTTGATTCTTGCTGCAAACTCTGCAATAGACTTAGCAGCCGTAGGAAAACCAGGACAGATAACAGCATCTGTTTCTTTTCCCTCGAAAGAGTGCATAGTTAGAGTACGCAAATCGTTGTCTATCGTCTTAGGAAAACCTATTACAGGAATACCCTCTTGCTCGTACAAACGCTTTGCTGCACCATTGGTATCGTCTCCACCGATTGTTACCAAAACATCTATCTTATAACGTTTTAGGTTACGCATTACTTGTGGAACTCTATCTTCTGGATTTTTCTTCGAAGGAAATGGATTAGTCCTTGAAGACCTTAGGGCAGTACCGCCGTATAATCCATTGTAAGGACGATTAGTCAAATCGACAACATCACCATCGCCCAAAAGACCTTTCCAACCTGTGCGAATACCATATACCTTGAAACCCAACATCAAAGCACGATTTCTAACGCATTCTATACTTGAATTTATTGCTGGAGTATCTCCTCCGCCCGAAAGTATCGCAAGTGTCTTACCTGCAAATAATTTTTCTATTCTCATTGTATTTGTTATTTACTTATTAATTTCTAATTTACTTTTGTTGCCTTAATAATCTTGCATTAAAAAGTTTTACAAAATTATTAATTTTTTTTGATATACGACTTTTAATTGCTAAATATTTTCAAAATCTTTTCCTTTTTAATTTCTCTATTCTCTTGCTAATGCCCAAATCTATTCTTTGATTATTGCTTATCTTCCTCTATTTGAGCCCTTAACTCCTTGTACCAATCTTCCCCAAAACGCCGAATTAGAGCCTCTTTGCAATTCTGATACACATACACATTCTCCTTTTCGCCCTTTGCGATAGCATCTTTGCAGACGTCCCAACGATGATAATTCAAAGACGTCATCTCATCATACTCACTCACTCTAATAGGGTAGAGGTGGCACGAGATAGGTTTGATAAAATCGATTTTCTTCTCCAAATACAATTTTTGAAATATGCAGAACGTACAGCCTGTCTCACTTTTGAAAGCAAATACACAATCTTTATTATCAACTACTTGAGTAACCAGTTCGCCATCGCAATCCAACGTAAAGAAATTGTGCTCTTCTATCACTTTTTTTGCTTTATCGCTTAGGTAGGGGAGTACTTTTGGCAATAGATTAGTAATAATTCGTTTTTCTTTTTTGGTAATAGGTGCACCGTAATCACCTTCTACACAACACATTCCTTTGCATTTATCGATATCGCAACAAAATTTTTTGTCCTTTATATCATCGCTTATAATACTATCGCCAACTATTAACATCGTCTTAATTTTTTTTGCAAAGTTACTACATTTTTCTTTTTCTCCACTTGCCTTATATAATATCTATTAATGTTCGCACCGAATTATTATCACTATTCGTTAAAATAGAATCAGTAATTATTTTATTAGAATCAGTAATCAGTAAAATAAAATCAGTAATTATTAAAATATCTTTTGAAGTTATCAAAATAAAGTCTAAACTTATCCGAATAAACTCTAATATTATTTCAAGTGAAAAGAACATAAAAAAACTATTCGCCCTTTTTTATCAAGACGAATAGCAAACAATAACCTTCAACTAATCTTTTGTATAGAATGTGTTTGAAACACAATTTATTTAATCAAGAAAGTAAATTTATCATAGTTCTTTAACGCTACACCAGTACCTCTTGCAACTGCTCGCAATGGGTCATCGGCAACATGAACGGCCAACTTAGTCTTAGCAGCAATTCTCTTATCCAAACCTCTTAACAAGGCTCCACCGCCTGCTAAATATATACCAGTGTGATAGATATCACTTGCCAACTCTGGTGGCGTCATAGCCAAAGCCTCTAAGACTGCACTCTCAACCTTTGCTATACTCTTATCCAAAGCGTGTGCTATCTCTTTGTAATTAACTGATATAGCTTTTGGAATACCTGTTAATACGTCTCTACCTTGAACAGAGAAATCATCAGGTGGATTTTCCAATTCGGTAATGGCTGCTCCGCATTCGATTTTTATTTTCTCTGCCATTCTCTCACCGATATATATATTGTGTTGTTTTTTCATATACTCCACAATATCACCGTTGAACTCATCGCCTGCAATACGGATACTCTTGTTACAAACAATACCACCCAAAGCAATAACTGCTATCTCGGACGTACCACCACCTATATCAATAATCATATTACCGACTGGTTCTAAGACATCTATACCGATACCAATAGCGGCTGCCATAGGCTCATGTATTAGACGGACGTCTTTGGCTCCTGCTTGCTCGGCTGCATCTCTAACGGCACGTTCCTCAACGTTAGTAATACCCGAAGGGATACATATAACCATCTTCAAGGCAGGTGGTATCAAGGAACGTTTGGCAGGTATCATTTTGATTAACTCTTTTATCATATCGTTAGCCATATCAAAATCTGCGATAACACCGTCCCTTAGTGGCCTGATTGTTTGTATATTATCGTGTGTCTTACCATACATTTGCATAGCACGTTTACCAACTGCGAGGATTCGCTTAGTCGTCCTGTCTATTGCAACAATTGATGGCTCGTCAACAACTACTTTATCGTTGCATATTATAATAGAATTAGCGGTTCCTAAATCTATTGCTACTTCCCGTGTTAGAAATGAAAATAATCCCATTCTTTTTTCTTAACTTTTTATTCCTCTTACGAAGTTTTGTGAATAAGGTTACAAAAACCTCTAAAAATTTTTACAAAAATTAATGTTTGAAATGTCTAAAACCTGTCATCGCCATAGCCATATTATGTGCTTTGCAATACTCTATAGAGTCTTCGTCACGGATAGAACCACCTGGTTGAATGATACTATCTATACCTTCTTTGTGTGCAATCGTAACGCAATCACTAAATGGGAAGAAGGCATCAGAAGCCATAACTGCACCCTGCAAATCAAAATTGAAACTCTTGGCTTTTTCTATGGCTTGTTTCAAAGCATCTACTCGAGAAGTCTGTCCAGTACCTGAGGCTAAGAGTTGTTTGTTTTTGGCAATAACAATAGCGTTGGATTTGGTATGTTTAACGATTATGTTAGCAAATTGCAAATCCTTTTGTTCTTCTACTGTGAATTGTCTATCGGTTATACTTATAATCTCCTTAGTTTCTTCTACTTTGGTGTCTCTTTCTTGCATCAAAACACCATTCAAAGCGTTGCGGAAAACATATTCGCTTCTTATGTTGGCTTTACGTTTTAAGATTATACGATTTTTCTTAGAGAATAAGATATCCAAAGCCTCTTGTTCATAATCTGGAGCAATGCAGACCTCCATAAATATTTTGTTCATCTGCTCTGCAGTAGCCTTATCAACCTTACGATTGCAAACAAAGATACCTCCAAAAGCACTAACAGGATCTCCTTCTAAGGCTTTCAAATAAGCATCTTTTAGGTTGTCTCTTGAAGCCAAACCGCAAGCGTTATTATGTTTGATAATAGCAAATGTAGTCTCACGGAAATCATCTATAAGGTTGCAAGCAGCGTCTATATCTCCTATATTATTATAAGAAATCTCTTTGCCATGCAATTGTTCAAAATTAGCCTCGAAATCGCCAAAGAAATAACCCTTTTGATGAGGATTTTCTCCATAACGCAATGGGCGTGAAAAATCAAAACTCTCTTGGAAAATTTCTAAATGTTGTGGTATCTTAGTATCAAAATATTTGAAAATCATTGAATCATAATGCGAACTAACTGCAAAAGCGTAGCAAGCAAAACGCAATCTGTCCTCCAAATCGCTCGAACAATCTTTGTCGCAAATCATATCATAGAACTCTCTATAATATTTTCTACTTGGCACAATCACAACATCGTTATAATTCTTAGCAGCACCTCTTATCAAAGCAATACCGCCTATATCTATTTTCTCAATTATCTCAGCGTGAGACGCACCGCTCTTAACTGTGTCCTCAAAAGGATACAAATCAACTATAACTGCGTCAAAGGTTGGTATATCATACTCTTGCAATTGTTTGATATCGCCCTCGTTATCTCTACGAGCAAGTATACCACCAAATACTTTTGGATGCAAAGTCTTAACTCTACCACCCAAAATAGAAGGATAAGAAGTAAGACTCTCAACCGAGCGAACGTCTATACCCAAATTCTTTATAAAATCATACGTGCCACCAGTTGAATATATCTCTACTGACTTCTCATTCAACTTCTTGGCTATAATATCAATGTTCTCTTTGTTGAAAACACTAATCAATACTCTCTTTATCTTTTTCATCGCCTTATAGATTTATTATATTCTCTATTCTATTCAAAATGTCTTCTTTACCTAATTTAGTTATCGAGGAGGATAGCATTATATTTGGCAACTCTTCCCACCTCTCGCTAAGGGCTTGACGCATTAGATTAATATTATCCAAAGTCTTTTTCTGGCTTTGTTTGTCTATCTTGGTGTAGATTATTTCAAAGGGTACATCATTCTCTCCCAAGAAATTAATAAACTCTACATCTATCTTTTGCGGTGCAATCCTGCTATCAATCAAAACAAACACACAATATAGGTTCTCACTATGCAATAAGTAGTTGTTAATCATCTTTCTAAAATCGTCTCTTTGCGTTTTTGATACTTGTGCATAACCATAACCAGGCAAATCAACAATGTACCAACTCTTATTAATTAGAAAATAATTAATCAACTTTGTCTTACCAGGTGTAGAGGAGGTCTTGGCTAACTTAGAATTATTAGTCAACATATTGATTAGAGAAGACTTACCAACGTTACTCCTACCGATAAAAGCAATCTCGGCAAGATTTTGTTTACCTTCCTTAATCAGTTTACTATGACTAATAACAAACGAAGCACTCTTAATCTCCATAACCCTTATTGTGCTATTTTTGAATGTTCATATATCTTTTCTTTTTGTCCTCGTAAATATCTGCAATAGTGACTAATATACCTGTTTCCTCAACATTAGAAAAATGTGTATTAACACTTGTTCCAAAGGACTTCATTGTCGAGGATAGATTCATATACGCATTAACCAATGGCGGTATATTCTCACCTCTTTCTCTTACATTTTTAACCAAAATTTGATAGTCCTCTTTGTAGTTCTTACCGCAGAAAATACGATTCAATTCATTATAATCTCCTTGTATCTTAACCTCTTGTTTGGCAAATACTAAACCCTCATTATCAGGGAAATGCTTCTTATAAAAATACATTATATAGTCCTTTGCTATGGTATCCATTTGAGGGTACATAGTTATCTTGCCAAAGAAATATTTAGCCTCATTTTCCATCGTTTTAGCCAAACCGCCCAATCCATTCCAAAGATTATCCAATGAATACATACCCTTGCGAAGATTAACAGTTGGCTGATACTCAGGACGAACGAAACTTCTACCAAGTTCAATTGTGTATGGCCAATAATTATTTAGGAAGTCATCTGAGAAGTTGAATAAGTCCGCAGTAGCAGACAATAAGTTGCCGTCAGTTTGTTTGAAAACATCCTTACCAAGAATATAACGGTAACCACCAATAATCTCCTCATCTACTGGATCCCAGACAAATAACTGTTTGTAGCAATGAGGCAATGGTGCAGTGTCGTACATATCTATATCGCATTCCGTGCCAGATCCACCACCCAAAGCACCAAAACTAATCTCTCGCAATCTACCTATTTCTCTCATTATGTTAGGAGAAGTTATTGCGTCAGTTATGTATATTTCTCTACCACCGTTGTTGGTCTTACAAAAAAATATATCCTTAGTTAATTCCTCTTTAATCAACTCCTTATCAACAGGAGGTATAACGTAAGAGGTATCCATTGACTTATTCATCTTCGATTTAGTAAGTTGTGTTTTTTTTACCTAACTTTATTGACTTGCAAAGTTACGAATTTTTTCTCAAAAAATAAGATTTTATTGCGTATTTATTTTTTTTAGCCTTTGTCTATGCCATAAAAATAAAGCAAAACGAATAGTAAATTCACACTCTCTTACCTCATTTTAACCAAATTAGACCTTATTAAAATAATATCGAAACTTATCCGAATATCTTCTAAAGTCATTAAAATAGAATCAGTATTCAGTAAATTATTATCAGTAATTATTTTGATGCTAAATAGTAGCCTAAAAATCTTATTATCAAATATCTAATAACCACGAAACTGTGTTTAGATTATCTGCGTAAGAAGTAAATTTTGGCTTTTGTGCAGTACCAAATGTAGAATCGTCCAAAATGATTTGCAACTCATCTTTGTATTTACATAAATACGCATTCAAGCCGTTAATATCCTCATAATAACTATAATACAAGACGCTTATAGGAGCATATAGGTCATCGTTTTCTCGCAATAGAATAGGCGACAGAATAGAGAATGGAATATTATTCATTGTCATTATAGCCTTTTGATAATCAAAGTTATTGCGATATTTATTAGCATCTAATAGATAATTGTATTTCTCTAACTTAGGCTTTAACGCATCAAACCTATAACCCTTAGGCACAAACAGATGCGATACATTTCTGCAACCAAAACCAAAGTATAAACAAATATCATCTTCCAAACCACTCAAATCATCGCCCTCCTTAATTACTGCAACTGAGTGCATTGTGCCACGAATAATGTGTTTGAGAGAAGAAAAATATTGTTCAAAAACCAACCGTGTAGAGTTGCTCCCAGTGGCTATAACACCATCGTAAATAGTTGTCTTAGTGGGTGATTGAATAAAATCTATATAGTTTTTTATTTCGGGATACTTCTTTTCCAAACGTTCAAAAACAAAAGGAATCAAAACGTTGTCTTTGGAGGAAAGTTTCACAGTGGCGTGATTACCAGTCAAAAGAACGCACATTATATCGTGAAAACAGACCATGGGGATATTACCTGCGGCAATGATTAAGATGTTCTTTTTCGGTGAGTTATATGTGTAAGAGGTTAATAAAGTTTCGTCCTTAATGGTGTCAAGCAAGTAAGTTAAATTATAAAAAGCAGAGCAAATAAACTGCGGTAAAAACCAAGTGTTGAGAGTACTTGCTTTGGAGATAATATTCTGATAATCTTCAGAATAAAGATTCTCCTTAATGTCTTTGGATAGATACTCGAAAACCTCTTTTATATTCATAATTTGGAAATGTTTTTGTATAGTGTTTGCAGAATTACTTTGCCTTTCATTTCACGCACTTTATCAAATCCGATAATAGATTTATTTGCCTCATTATCAAAGAATGTAACTCCGCTATTATCCAAAAAACCAAAGCCATTAGTATAGACAAAAAACGCAAAATTAGGAGAGTTTGGTGAGAGAATATTTTTGGAATAAACGAACTCCGAAGCATCTAAACCAAGCATCGAAAGAAGTGTTTTAGAAATATCGGTTTGATTCATAAACTTCTCAACTACAAGTGATTTTGTGATAGCACCACCTGTAAATATAATAGGAATATGATAGTAGTCTATGCTTTGTGGAGATGTATTTTCAGGGCAGACACTTGCATGGTCACCAACCAAAACGATAAGAGTATTTTTCCATACATCGCTTTGTTTCAAATCATTGAGAAAGACTCCAAGACAAGAATCTGTGTAGGCAACACTATTGACGTACGGGTCTTTAAAGCGTTGCATATCAACATCAAAAGGCTCGTGTGAGGATAGAGTTAGAAAAGTAGTAAAGAAGGGTTTATTTTTGGGGTATGATTTCAAACGATTGCTAAGATAAGAGAACATAATAGCGTCATTTACACCCCATTTGCTCAAACGATCCTTAACATCAAAAGACTTGTAGTCGATAATATTTTTGTAACCTGTGCCATAGAAAAACGAACGCATATTAGCAAAATTGATATCTCCGCCATAAATCATTTCACAACTGTAACCCTCTTTACTTAAAGACTTTGCGATGGACGGTAGTTTGGCAGTTTTCTCAGGATATTTAATTATCGACATATCGGGTTGCGAAAGAAAACCGCTCAATATAGCCACCACGCCTCTGTCTGTTCGCATTCCGTTGCTATAACCTTGTTTGAAGATAATAGAATTGTCTTTCAGGGAATTAAGTGTAGGTGTTACCTCTTTGCCTTCATAATTTGCGAGGTGTCCATCAAGACTTCCGACCAATCGTGCCGAGAAACTTTCCAACATTATTATCAATACATTCGGACGTTGCGTAGATAAATATGAGGAAGTGTCTAATAGTGTTGTTGAGTTGTTTAAAGAGTTTTTTGAGACGTTTGATTGAGTTTTTAAAGTGTCTAACAAAGTGTTAGAGAATAGTTTATTAAATTCTTGATAGGCGAAATTAGAGTCATAGAATTGATATTTACTTCCAAAATCCTCGTTCTTGGTAAGAGAGTACATAAGATTGAAAAGAGGATTAACGGCAGCAAGGTTTAGTTTTTGATTATCAGTATAATAAACCATACCAATATTAGCCGTTGCAGTAGAAAAACCACCACGAGAGCAAATAGCAAACACAGGAATAAAGATAATCAAGACTAAAAGATTAATAATCTTGTGTAAAGTCTTATGAGATAGGGGAGTAGTGGTAGATTTGGAAGGGTTAATTGATAATATTTTCTGAATAGTGTATTTATAAAAGAAGAAAACGAAAGAAAAATAGATAGCAGAAATTAATAAAAACATCAACAAGTCTTTGAATGTTACACTATTAAGACTTTCGCCAAAGTCTCTTAAATAGAATATCAAAGTGCTATCAATCCTAAATCCCCAATAAGAATACAAGACGCAATCAATTGCAAATATTATTGTGATAATTATTTGTAAGACAAGATTATAAACGAACAACGTCTTTTTTATATTATACCTTACAAAAACACGAACAATAAGAAACACAATAGGTATAAATAGCAAGTAAGCAGAGAAACAAAAATCCAATTTGAAACCATGTATTATTACGTTAATCCAATCGCTAAATACAAGATTATCAATAGGATTGAAAAGCATAAACAATGGTTTTTGAATTACAAAAGCAATAATCCAAAATACATACAAAGACAATAATGTAAGTATATAATCTTTGACCTTGTTGTAAAGCATTGTTTTAGAGTGTTTAATAGTCGCTATTACCATAAATAATTATATGATAATAGCGTTTTGTTTTCTTAGTTTATCATACCACGTTGCATTAGCAAGTACTTGATATCAGGGTCTTTACCTCTAAATCTACGATATTGTTCATCGGCATCATTACAGCCACCGTGTGCTAAAACATAGTCTTTGAAACGTTTGCTAATCTCTTTATTGAAGATATCGCCACTTTGTTTCCAACACATAAAAGCATCTGCGTCAAGCATTTCACTCCATGTATAACAATAATAACCAGCCGCATAACCACCGCCAAAAACATGCGTAAAATAAGTACTTCTATAACGAGGAGGTATCTGTGTTGGTAAGCCGATTTGTTTCATTGCAGATTGCTCAAACTCTTGTAAATTAATAGTATCAGAGGCAGAGATTTCGTGCATTTTCATATCCAAATAACCAGCCGCTAATAACTCACTAAACATAAAGCCTTGATTGAAATTAGAAGCGTTTTTGAGTTTGGTAATTAATTCATTAGGAATAACTTCGCCTTTCTCATTCTTAGCAAATGTGCGTAACACCTCAGGCTCTAAACACCAATGCTCAGCAAGTTGAGAAGCACATTCAACAAAATCTGTCGGCACATTAGTACCTGCACAAGAAGGATAAGTAGCATCTGAAAGGAACTCATTAGTTGCGTGTCCCATCTCGTGAAATATAGTTAAGGCCTCGTCTATTGTAAGCGTTGTTCTGCCGTCTTGCTTTGCGTAATTGAAACAAACTTGCACCACAGGAGCAACATTTTTGCCGTCATACCTATATTGCGTATTGAAAGTAGTACACCAAGCACCGCCACCTTTACCATTTCTAACGTATGGATCAAAATACAATATACCTCTGTGATTGCCTTTTTCGTCCTTAACTTGATAAACATCAACATCTTTGGCATAGACTTGAATATTATCTAATTTGGTGAAGGTTAAGCCATAAAGTTTGGTGATATTATCAAAACAACCTTTCTTAACATTCTCTATTTCAAAGTATGGACGAGTTTGATTATCGTCTATATTATAAAGTTGTGATTTGAGTTTCTCGGCATAATAATACATATCCCAACCTTCTAATTTAGTGGTCTTTTCATCTTTATACAACAACTTCTCAAATTTCTTTATATCCTCTTTTGTAGCCTTGATAGAATAACTTAAACACTTCTCCAAAATAGAATCTGCTCTATGAGGCGTTTTTGCCATACGTTCCTCCAACTGCCAAGATGCAAAATTATCATAACCAAGAAGATTTGCTTTTTGAGCACGGAGATGAAGTATTTGTTCGGTTATCTTGTTGTTATTGTAGCCGTTATTGTTGTTACCACGATTAATCTTAGCCTCGAAAATCTGCTGACGTAACTTTCTGTTATCACAATAAGTCAAAAAAGGCATTACACTTGCATTATCCAAAGTAAATACCCATTTACCCTCTTGTTTATGCTCCTTTGCAGTCTGTTTAGCGTTGTTAATCAACCAATCAGGTAAGCCTTTTAGGTCATTACTATCGCTAATAACAAGTTTATAATTCTTAGTCTCTGCCAATACGTTAGCGTTGTATTTATCCTCTAAAACAGCCAGTTGCTCATTGATTTTTTTCAACTCCTCTTTCTTAGTCTTGTTCAACAAAGCACCGCCACGCACAAAAGCATTATACGTCTTTTTCAACAGATGTTGTTGCTCCTCGTTAAGATTCTCCTTGCTACGATTGTCCCAAACCGTCTTCACACGATTGAATAATTCCTCATTTAAGTGTATCTGTGTGTTTAAGTTAGCAAGCATCGGCGATATCTTCTCTTGCAAAGCCTGCAACTCCTCATTAGTATTGCACGAAACCATATTTTCATACACCATTACCACACGATTCAATAGCCTTCCACTATAGTCCAAACGTGCGATAGTATTCTCAAAATTAGGAGTTTGCTTATCATTAATAATAGTGTCAATCTCACGATTATAAATCTTGATAGCCTCAACTATTGCAGGCTCATAATCCTTAGTTTGAATCTTATCAAAAGGTATTGTTCCAAAAGGCGTATCCCAATCCATTAGAAGCGGATTATTAGAGTCCTCTTTCTTACAGCCCATAAATACCAAAAAGGCAACACTACAAGTTATCAAAATATTCTTTTTCATTCTGTGTTTTAGGTGTTTATCGTTATTATTATTAGTCCTAATTGTGTTAGATTTTCTCTTTTCTTAGGGTTTTAATTGTCGTTTGGTTATTGTTTGCTATTAGTTGATTGTTTATTTCTGATTATCTGGCTTTTGAGTGCGTTTAATAGAGAATTTTGGCTCCTCGTGATTACGTAATCTCTTGATATTTTTTCTGTGCGTCCATAGTATAAAAATTGCCACAAGAACAGAAAATATAGCCATAGACAAAGTGATATCCTCATGTTTTGGTAGCCAAAGTTTGCTGGTTAAATAGAATATCGGGAAACTTATTGCGGCTGCCATCGAGGAAACGGATATGTATTTGGTTAGAATAAAAGTTATGACAAAGACGGCTAAAACAAATGGTATTATATTGTTAAACAGTCCAATAACTGCACCTAACATAGTCGCAACTCCTTTACCGCCCTTAAAGCCTGCAAAAATAGGTAACGCATGACCTAATACCACTATAAGTGCCACACCTAATGAGTAATACGAGAAATCATTAACCCAACCCCAGTCTAATAAAAACGACCCAAATACATGTGAAGACAAATACACTGCTACCCATCCTTTGGCAACGTCCATTGCTAAGACCACCAAACCTGGTAACAAACCCAATACCCTTATAGTATTAGTGGCTCCTGCGTTATGCGAACCTTGTGTGCGGACGTCTGTTCCAAAAAAACTCTTACCTATCCATACTGCCGATGGAATACTACCTAATAAATACGCAACTATCAGTCCAAGAAACAATTGTAAGCCTCTGTATATTGTAAATTCTTCCATATATTAATGATTCCTATATATTATATAATTACCTTATTATTATAAACTCTAACCTTATCAGAACTACCTCTTTATCTTCTAAAAATAAAATCAGTATTTATTAAATTATCTTCAGTACTCGTGAAATTATTTTCAGTATCTATTAGAATAAACTCAATACTTATTAAAATAACTTCAAAACTTGTTTATCTCAAACAACGCAAGTACATCTCAACTGTATTTCTTAAACCATAATACAAAGCATCGCAAATCAACGCATGACCAATCGATACTTCGTCCGTGAAAGGTATCTGTTTATGAAAATATTCTAAGTTCTCAAGGCTAAGATCGTGTCCTGCATTAAGTCCTAAACCACAGTCTTTTGCACACAAAGCAGCCTTGATAAATGGTTCAATTGCTTCCTCTCTATCTTTTTTGTAATTCTCTGCGAATGACTGCGTGTACAACTCAACTCTGTCGGCTCCACAATCAACAGCCGCTTTGACCATATCTTCCTGAGCATCAACGAATATCGATACTCTACAAATCTTTTTCAACCTCTCAACAATAGGTATTAATATTTTCTGATCCTCGATAGTATTCCAACCATGATTGCTTGTTAGTTGATTAGGTTTATCGGGTACTAATGTCGCTTGTGCTGGCTTAATATCCTCAATAATAGAAATATATCTATCGTCAGGGAAACCCTCTATATTGAACTCCGTAGTTACTACTTTTTTCAAATCATAGACGTCTTGCTTGGTTATATGTCTCTCATCAGGACGTGGATGAACGGTTATACCCATAGCACCAAAACTCTCAATATCTTTCGCAACTTGCACAACATCAGGATTATTACCTCCACGAGCATTACGCAAAGTAGCAACCTTATTTATATTTACACTTAGTCTTGTCATTTTCTTATTAGTTTCTTTACGAGATGCAAATTTACTATAAAATTTTGAAATAATAAAAAACAACCCCCTTGTAGTATTAGTAGAAGTATTCTTTTTTCTACTAAATTTTGAGTATTTTTGATAATTTTTCTATTTTTTTTGTGCAAACAATTAATTTTGTTGTAACTTTGCAAATGCTATTTAAGTAAAACAAAGTAAGTGTAATAAAGACTAAATTGTTAACAAAAATGAGGCGGATTATATTTAGAATCGTGGTATTTGGATTGGTAGGTCTTTCGATTATGGACTTACATGCACAAAATCTCACATTAGATTCGTGTCGCAACATGGCATTAAGACACAACAAGAATGCTCAAATCTCAAATGAAACTTTACTTGCCGCTCAGGAGACAAGAAAAGCAGCATTCACACAGTTCCTTCCATCGTTTAACGCATCAGCAATGTACCTTTATAACTCTAAGAATATTAGTCTTTTTAGTGAAGACAAAATGTTACCTGTGGGTTCGATTGGTTCGGATGGTAAATTTACCTATACAATGGACGATATCGTAACGATAGACTATATGGGACAGACTGTTCCTGTTAATAGTAGCGGTCAGATTACTACCGACCCTACGGAGTTTATCCCCAAAAAAGTAGCCTATTTGCCAAAAGATCAACTAACATTTGATATCGAGAATATTTTTGTTGGAGGTATCGGTTTTACTCAACCTATCTTTATGGGAGGTAAAATATTGGCTCTGTACAAATTAGCAAAGTCCTCAGAGGAAATAGCCGCTTTGAATGCCACTAATAATGATATCAACATTATGATAGAGGTAGACGAGGCATATTGGAGAGTTGTTAGTTTGCAAAAGAAACTGGAATTAGCACAGGAATACAATGAGTTACTGAAAACTACATACAAAGATATCGAGGCTCTATACAAAGAGGGAATGGTTACTAATAGCGATTTGTTGAAAGTACAAGTCAAACTGAACGAAAGCGAAATGTCTTTAACCAAAGCCTCAAATGGTCTGAACCTTAGCAAGATGCTATTGAATCAAATCTGTGGTATGGATCTTAATGCAGACTATACGCTTCAAGATGCTATCGAGGTAACGGATCTTGATGTTGTTAAAGTAGATAATATCAAAACAGAGATAACCAATCGTCCTGAGGCTTTGATGTTAGAACAGAGCGTCAATGTTGCTAAGGCAGAGGTAGATATAGCACGTTCGAGATTTATGCCAAATATCGTTGCTACAGGTAATTATGTGTTCTCTAATCCGAATATGTTTAACGGCGTTGATAAGTCTTTTAACGGTATGTTTACTATCGGTGTGGGTGTTACGATGCCTATTTTCCACTTTGGTGATAGAGTGCATACTTTGAAGGCTGCTAAACATAATTTGCGTATTGCGGAGTTGAAACGTGATGATACGATGGAGAAGTTGGAATTGCAAGCAAATCTTAAACAAAACTCACGCAATGAGGCTATTAAACAATCCACTATTGCTAACAATAATATGCTTCAAGCCGAGGAGAACCTTCGTAATGCACAACTTGGTTTTAATGAGGGTGTGATTTCAACTAATGACCTAATGCAAGCACAGACTGCGTGGGTTAGTGCCAAAAGTGAGGTGATAGATGCTAAGATTAATCTGGTATTGAATGACTTATACTTGAATCAATCATTAGGTAAAGTTAAAGTGCCTCAAATAGATAGAGAAGAAAATAAATAATTCCAAAACAAAAAGGAGAAACAATTTTTTGGAAGTAAATAAAAATAGAAAAGAAAAAGAGTTTTTTAAGAACATAAAAACAGAATAAAGTTATGGAAAGCAAGACAGATAAAAAAACAGAGGGAACGATTAAACCAAACAAGACTTTAGTTATGTCTTTTGTTATATTGATTGCTTTTATTGCAATTATGGGTATAGTAGGTTTCTTTATTCTAAGCCCAAGTGAGACTTTGTTGCAAGGCGAAGTAGAGGCTAACGAGGTAAGAGTATCAGGCAAGTTAGCAGGTCGTATTTTGGAGTTGAAAGTAAAAGAAGGCGATGCTGTAACGAAAGGAGACTTGTTAGTAACCATAGACTCCCCTGAGATTAGTGCAAAAGCAATGCAAGCACAGAGCCTAAAAGATGCTGCTCAGGCAGTTAGCACCAAAGCCAACAACGGTACAAGAGAAGAAACCATAGAGGCTGCCAAAGAACAATATGAAAGAGCCAAAGCAGCAGCCGATTACGCTACCAAGACTTATCAGAGAACCAAACGTTTGCACGATCAAGGTGTTATTGCCTCACAGAAATTTGACGAAGTAGAAGCACAATACAAAGCCGCTATTGCTCAACAGAATGCCGCTAAAAGTCAATACAATATGGCTGTTAATGGTGCTCAAAAAGAAGATAAACTTGCTGCTCAAGCAAAAGTAAATCAAGCCAAAGGTGCTTTGATGGAAGTTAATTCGTATATGGATGAAACTCACTTAGTTGCTCCTATTAGTGGTGAAATAGGTGAGATATATCCAAAGGTTGGTGAATTAGTCGGTACTGGTTCTCCTCTAATGACGATTGTTGATTTAGAGGATATTTGGGTAACTTTCAACGTTAGAGAAGATTTGCTTAGCAAAATAGCAATGGGTGATGTGCTTACTGCCACAGTACCTGCGTTGGGTAATAAAGAAGTAAAACTAAAAGTGTCATATATCAAAGCCTTAGGATCTTACGCTACTTGGAAAGCAACCAAACTAACAGACGAATATGATACTAAGACTTTCGAGGTTAAGGCTGTTCCTGTTAATAAAATCAATGGTTTTCGTCCTGGTATGAGTGTTATAGTCAATTGGACTAAACTAAAAAAATAAACATCTACTAATAAATAATTAATGTTTGTAAAAGAAAGGCATTATCATGATTAAGAAGGGATTTATACCTGTATTGCAAAGGGAATGGAGGAAGATGACTTATAGGCCTATCTACCTGATGATGACTATTATAATACCTGCAATAGTTATCCTATTCTTTGCTACATTCCTTAATAAAGGTATGCCGTCACAGTTGCCGATCGCAATAGTAGATTTTGATAACTCTACAACTTCAAGACAGATAGTCAGAAACTTATCTGCTGGTCAAGTATGCAAAGTAAAATACAAACTAACCTCGTATGCTTCGTGCAAAACTAAGATGCAAAGAGGTGAAATATACGCTTTTGTAATCATTCCACGTAATTTTGAAAAAGACCTTTATAATCATAAGAACCCAAAAGTTAATTTCCATACCGAATACGCTCATTATCTGTCAGGTTCGTTGATTATGAAAGAGTTAAACACTACTCTAACTACTTTGTCAGTTGGTGCAGACCTAAAAACACGTTTAGCCAAAGGACAAGACTATAATGCCGCTATGGCACAAGTTAATCCTATCAAAACAGATACGCATATCATTGGTAATTCGCAACTTAACTACGCTTTCTACCTTACCTCGACTATTATGCCAGGTATCATTTTCCTTATGGCTATGATTTGTACCGTCTATGTGATTGGTATTGAGTTCAAAGTCGGTACTTCTAAGCGTTGGTTGGTTACGGGTAACAAAAGTATAGTTACTGCTATGACAGGTAAGTTGTTGCCTTACACTATTTTATTCTCTCTTATGACCATTATCTCAGAGTTGGTTATGGAGAAAATAATGGGTTTCCCAAGCAAAGGTAATCCTGCACTTCTGTATTTAGGTGCTTTGATGACAGTTACGGCTTATCAAGCAATGGGTATATTGCTCATCGGTATTATCCCATCTTTGCGTACAGCCCTCTCTATTGCAGCCTTTTACGGCGTTATTGGTTTTACTCTCGCAGGCTTTACTTATCCTCATTTTGCGATGTTACCTGCCGTTAAACCATTTACTTACCTCTACCCACTGCGTCAATACTATATGATATATTGTAATGTCCAAATCAATGGTCTCTCGTTTGCTGAGTCTATTTGGCCATTTATCTACTTGTTATGCTTCTATTTAGCACCATTCCTTGTAGTTTGGAATATTCGTAGAACGGCTATCAAGTTAGATTATGAAAGAGATTAGAAAGGGAATAGTCTTTTTCTGTTTGTAAGTGATTAATATTTTTATAGTTATGAATATTAATAGGAAAATAAAAAGAAACTTAAAAGAAAACCAAAAAGCATGGTTGGATATGTTCTATATTATTCGAAAAGAGTTATATAACGCTCTTACGGATAAAGGAACTATAATTATATTTTTCGTAGCAACGCTAATATATCCACTCGTATGCGGTTACGTCTATAATAATGAGATGATGTACGATGCTCCAATTGCCATTGTAGATAACAATCACTCAGCACTTTCACGTCAGTTAATCCGTATGTTAGACGCTACCTCTGAGGTACATGTCGCCTATCAATGTATGAGTATGGAGGAGGCTAAAGAGTTGCAAAAGAAAGGAAAAGTGCATGGTATAGTCAATATCCCACAAGAATTTTCACGCAATATCTATAGCGGTAAACAAGCAACAATTAATGTCTTTGCCGATGTTACCTCGTTTTTCTGGTATCGTAATCTTGCCACTGCCACCTCGTACGCCTCTCGTACTATGGGTTATGAAATAGAGGCTAAAAACCTAATAGCCAAAGGTTCAACCTACGATGACGCTATGCGTTCCATTCGTCCTTTCATACCACAAGAACAAAAACTGTACGCCATAGGCGGTTATCCTACTTTTATCCTTCCTATTATCTGTATAATCCTTCTACAACAGACTATCTTGTTGGGTATCGGTGTGTTAGCAGGTAAAAATACCGAGAGAACTAAGTTCGCCTCCATAGCCCCTAATAACGTTCACTATCGTGGTATCTTTCGTATTATGTTCGGTCGTCTGTTGGCTATCTTTATCCTATACATTCCTATAACTGTCTATGTGTTAATCATTGTGCCACACTTCTTTAATATGCCACAACTATATTCTAACCCTTTGGAAGTACTCTTATTCGTAGTACCTTTCATTCTTGCCTCAATCCTTTTGGGTATGACACTTTCTACTATGTTTCATCACAGAGAGAACGCAATACCAGTGTTTATCTTTATGTCAATTCCAATCCTTTTGATGAGTGGTTTGTGTTGGCCAAGAGAGTCAATGCCAACGTTTTGGAGAGATTTCTCATTCCTATTCCCATCTACTTCGGCTGCTAATGGTTTTGTGCGTATGGGTACTATGGGTGCATCGTTCGAACAAGTCGGCAAAGAGAACTTTGTCTTATGGATTTTGTGTGGTGTTTATTTCATAACTTGCTTTGTAGCATACAAATACCGTCTTACTCGTTCGTGGTCTATGCAGAATAAAGAGAATAAACAACGCCGCCGTTTCAAATTACGCCATAACCGCCTTAAACAAAGCAAAAGGACCTCTAAACAAATAGAAGTCCTTGAAAGTTAGATTAATTTTGTTTGTTTTACGCTTGCAAACTTGAAAGGTCTTTTTCCTCCAAAGTTGCTGATTTAAGGGTAGATGCAAACGTACGATTAGGATAAAAACGGCATGTAACACGCTTTATGGTATCCACACTTACATCCTCTTTGTTCTCACATGCTATTGATTTTAATTTCGGTATAAATCCACCTAAGGTGTTGAATTTTACCGCATTACCTTGCAATAGATGATAACTTACGAACTGCTCGAATGCCTTGAGGCTAGCCAAGATGTCCGATTCATTTAAACTGCAGGCACTGCTAATTTCACGTGAGATTTGATCTAAGGTAACGTCTGCACCTCTTAAACACTTTGCGTAATAGACTGTCTGTGGGGTAGTTGAACCCTTTTTGTAAAGAACAGCCTTCTTTTTGTAATAATACATTTTACTTACTGGTTTTAATTGTTAATAAATATTGTTAAACTACTCGG
>CAVAII010000068.1:0-14155 GCA_963588535.1 Erysipelotrichaceae bacterium
CAATTGAACCATCTTTTATCAGCCAATTATCATCATCTAACTTGCCTTCATTACACAACTCTCTGACCATGATTTGCTCATGATCTGTCATTTCATTTTGGATTTTAGCAACTAAACGACTTTTAAATTCCTTCTTATCTAAATTTGACTGTCCTCCATCTATTGCATACTTTAATACCTTATCTATACTTATCCCTAAAGTCTGTAATGCCTTGGGACCTTTTTGGATAGAGTAATTAAATTTATCTAAAAGAGATCTTAAATAAGGTTCTCCGTCTTCCTTGTCATCTATATTTTTCGGAGCAGAAATAACTATTTGCTGAAATATTTTCTCACTTTTGAATTTTCCATCTTTTCTACTACAACAACCAACTATGATTTCTCCCCCCCCAATGGATAAATTTTATCACCTATCAAGATATCATCTATCATATAACAATGTCTCGAACCATCTAAGAAATATGTAAACAATGGTTTTCCTTGAGTAGTTGCAATTAAATGATTAGATATATTAACCGTGGAAGCGTTTGTTTGTTCAGTTTCTGCAAAAGAAGTTTTTTTCAATTCACTAGGTTTTCTATTTGTATCATCATACTCAATAATATCACTAGTATTCTCATCTATAGAATACTTCTTTGTTCTATAGCAACGAATATGATTATTTTCTTTCTCTAAAATATCCAATAATTTTTCCATAACTTAAGTTGTTGATAAAAAACCTAACTGATTGCAAAAATAACATAATTTTTTAAAATACAATAAAAATATCTAAAAGAATATTTCTTTTTTAAGAATACAGATTCTTATGATACCTCATCCTATCTAAATAATATCACATAATATCTGTATGATTAGTGATATTATCCAAATAATTACTGAAAAGAAAAAAATAAAATCAAATATTATTTGAATAAAGTTAGATATTATCCGAATAAAATCAAATATTATTTTGAGGAAATAATTGTTTGAGAAATTCTAAAGAGAGAGAATTAAGAGAATAAATGACAGAAAATACCCTCTATTTATAAAAAAATACGTAACTTTGCAACTATAAATTTTGTATCTACAATGAAGATAAATATTTGTCAATGCAATTACGAAACTCTTGGTATTGATAGCAACAAAAACAAAATAAATGATATCATATCTAATTATGAGAGTGATGTTTTAAGCGTTTTTGCTCCCCTTTCTTTATCGGGATTTCCGCTTTACAATAGGAATTTGTACAACGATTTATACAAACAAACTTCTTTGGCTGGCGATACGCTTTGTCGCACTAATAAGTCTTTTATTATCGGTACCCCTGCCAAAACGGACGATTTATACTACAATAGTTTGGTATTTGTAGACAATGGCGAGGTAAGAGCGTTGGCTACAAAGAGAGAACTGGGGCGTTTTGACGATAATTTCTCAGTTGGTAACGGTATAGAGGTTATTGAGTTTAGGGGCGAGAAGTTGGCTTTTGGTTTCTATGAGGATATTCTTAATTTCTCCAAACGCAGAGTCGCCGTTGATACTATTATCTTAATGGGCGAGACGTTGTTTGACAAAGATTATAACAACGAGGTGGAGAAAGAATTATCCGCTTACGCTAAAAAACTAAACGCCAACATAATATTCGTAAATAGAATAGGTGCTCAGGCTAATTTTATCTTTCAGGGCGGAAGTTTTGTAGTGAATAAGGACGGCGAGATAACAAATAAGTTATCCGAGTTCAAAGAAGAGACCTATTTAGTAGATACTAAGGACAATAAGACAAGAAAAGAAATACCTACTTACGCATACGAAGAGCGTATATACAACGCTTGCGTTATGGGAATAAGGGATTATTGGCGTAAGAGCAGAATAGGGAAAGCCGTAATAGGACTTTCGGGCGGTATTGACTCTGCTTTGGCGGTTGTTTTGGCAGTTGAGGCATTGGGAAAGGAAAATGTGATAGGTATCTTGATGCCGAGTGAGTTTTCTTCCTCACATAGTATCAACGATGCCACACTATCTGCACAGAATCTTGGTATAGAATATCATATTATCCCTATTGGAAAGATTTTTGAGGCATCTAAGGAGACTCTTAAAGAACTTCTATCGATTGATTGCAAAGATACTACCGAGGAGAACTTACAAGCACGTACTCGTCAGATGATTGTTATGGCTTTTGGCAATAGAAGGAAGGCTGCTATGATAAATACTTCGAACAAGAGCGAGAGTGCTGTTGGCTATGGCACATTATATGGCGATGATGCTGGTGCATTAGGTCCTATCGGCGATTTGTATAAGAAGGATGTCTATCGTCTTTCCCGTTGGATTAATAGAGAGAAGGAAATAATCCCTGTTAATAGTATCGAGAAGGCACCTTCTGCCGAGTTACGACCTAATCAGAAGGATAGCGACTCACTTCCTTTGTATGATATCTTAGATGAGATACTTATTGACCATATTGAGAACCATCTTAGCAAAGAAGAACTTCTTAAGAAGGGATATAGTGAGGAGAATGTCAATAAGATTTTGCATTTGTATAATATTAATGAATGGAAACGCAGACAAGAAGCACCTGCTTTGAGATTAAGTAAGACTTGTTTTGCAACTGATTTTAAAATAAACTATTAAACAATGAGTGATTCTATTAAACACGAATGTGGTATTGCTCTTTTGAGATTGAAAAAGCCTCTTGAATATTATCAAGAGAAATATGGTAACACTTGGGCATTGAATCGTATGTACCTCTTAATGGAAAAGCAACATAACAGAGGTCAAGACGGAGCGGGTTTCGCAAGTTTGAAATTTGATACCTTACCTGGTCGTCCTTACGTGGATATATCTAAGAGTAATGCCTCACAACCGATAGCCGAGATATTCAAAAATGTATTCACAGACTATAAACGTATCGTTAAGGAAAGTCCTGAGAAAGCCGAAGACATATCTTATTTGAAAGATAACGCAAGATTCTTTGGCGAGTTGTTTATGGGGCATCTTAGATACGGAACATTCGGTATTAATGAGATAGAAAACCTTCACCCTTTCCACAGACAGAACAACTGGAAGACAAGAGATTTGCTTCTTGCTGGTAATTTTAATCTTACTAACATAGATGAGATGCTTTATAAGTTAATCTCTTTGGGTCAGCACCCAGTTAATGTAACTGATACGGCAATTGTCTTGGAGAAGATCGGCAAATTCTTGGACGGTGAGGTACAACAATTGTTTACTAAGCACAAACTTAACAACGAGTCTAATGTTCAAATCTCTGAGTCTATTAGTAAGGAGATGGATTTGGGCAAAGTCCTAACCAATAGCGTAAAACATTTTGATGGTGGTTATGCTTTTTGCGGTATAACGGGTAATGGTTATGCTTTTGCGGTAAGAGATGAGAATGGTATAAGACCTTGTTTTTGGTATGAGAATGATGAGATAGTTGTAGTGGCAAGTGAGCGTCCTGCTATTATGACTACTTTCGATGCAAAGATAGAAGATGTACACGAACTAACGCCTGGTTGTGCTGTTATTATCAAACGAGATGGCACTGTGTATGAACAGAGAATCAAAGACGAGATTAAGCCAAATAAGAAATGTTCTTTCGAGCGTATCTACTTCTCTCGTGGAACGGATAAGGATATATATTTGGAGAGAAAGACATTAGGCGAAAAAATCTTTCCACAAATCTTGCAGGCTATCAATAATGATATTGCTAATACCGTTATTTCTTACATTCCTAATACTGCTTCGGTGGCTTTTCAGGGACTTGCTAAGGCTTTTAACACATATCTTGATAATCAAAGAATAGAACAGATCCTTGCTATCAAAGATAATATCACGGAGGAGAAACTAAAAGAGATTTTCTCGACTACTGTTCGCCGTGAGTATATTGTTGTTAAGGACGTTAAGTTAAGAACCTTTATTACTCAGGATAATGAGCGAGACGATATGGTGGCTCACGTCTATGATGTAACCTACGGACAAATCAAAGAGTACAAAGATAACTTGGTTGTTATAGATGATTCTATTGTTCGTGGTACTACTTTGAAGCAAAGCATTATTTCTATACTTGATAAGTTAGGTCCAAAGAAGATTGTCGTTGCTTCTTCTGCTCCACAGATACGTTATCCAGATTGTTATGGCATTGATATGTCTCGTTTGGGACAATTTGTGGCTTTTAACGCAGCAATTGCACTTTTGAAGCAAACAGAACAGAGCCATATCATTAATGAGGTTTATCAGGCTTGCAAACATCAGGCTACATTGCCGAAAGAGATGATTGTTAACTATGTTAAACAGATTTATGAGCCATTCTCGGCTAAGCAGATAAGCGATAAGATAGCAGAATTGATTACTCCAAAGAATTGTAAAGCCGAAATACAAGTTGTTTATAACACAATAGAGGATTTACATGAGGCTTGTCCTAATCATTTGGGCGATTGGTATTTCACAGGTAACTATCCAACCCCAGGAGGTAACAAAGTAGTCAACACAGCATTCATTAACTGGTACGAAGGTAACAACCAAAGAGCGTACTAATAAGCAAATACCAAATTTGGTTAGATCCTAAGGTGATAAGAAAAGATAACAAAAAACTATTAATAGTTGGAAATATATCCTCCATTCATACTAATAACCTATTAGCACTGATTGGAGGGTATTTCTCTAAGAGCGAGATATTAGATAGTCGCCCTTTTTCGTTGCATCGTCCGATTAGACTGATAAAAGAAATCTTTCGAGCAAGAAAACTAATCAAACTTTTCCGTCCTTCTATTATTATCCTATACCAAATAGATATTGCGGCTTTCTTTGTTACACTTATCAAAGGCAAGATACCAACCCTTGTGGTAGGAATAGAAAGCGATGTGTTAGTTATGCCAAAGAAAAGTAAAATGAATTATTTCTTGGCAAAATTTGTTATCAATAGGGGCAGTTATTTCAATGCTGGCAGTAAGGAAATAGCACAGAGAATGATCTCTATTTCAGAGAAAAACATAGATATATTACTTGCCAACCTTGGTACTGACGATATTCTACCAAAAACGAAAGAAAACATAATCTTTTCTAATCGTCTACACAAAAATCTCTATCATATTGATAATATCATCGATGCTTTTGCCTTGTTTTTAAGAGATGGCAAACATAATGATTGGCTTTTGGTGATTGCCGCTAATGGAAATGAGGAGGAGTATAAAGAACAGATCCATAGACTCGGCATAGAGAAAAATGTTCGCTTAGTTGGGTGGCTAAATAAAGAGCAGAACGCACACTATTATTCGATCTCAAAAATCTGGGTATCGATGGCAGAGAGCGATTCTATATCAATATCTTTGTTAGAGGCGATGAGCAGTAAATGTATTCCGATTTGCTACGATGTACCTGCACTTAATGGCTTCTTAACTAATGACAAAGACGCCGTTATTGTAAAAGATATGACGGAGAATTATTTTCTTAGGGCTCTTAGTTTGGATAATGACGAAGTATTATCAGCAAATCGTCAAAAGGCACGCAACTTTGCCGACAAAGAGACTAACCGCCAAAGATTTTATTCACTTTTTGATAACGCTTTCAAAGCAAATACTTAGACCATGCAACATTTATTTGGAAAGACAAAAGAAGAGATACAACAGATTTGTGAGGAATTGGGCTGCAAACGTTTTGTTGCTAATCAAATATGTGATTGGATATACAAAAAGAACGTTGCCACGGTAATGGATATGGTTAATATCTCAAAAAACATAAGAGAAACCTTATCTAATCTATATGATGTCTGCTTAACTCCTTATTCCAAAGAGGTTATAAGCAAAGATGGCACTCGCAAATATCTATTTGAGTACGCAGATAATGTACTTATCGAGGCAGTTTTGATATTTGATAACTTACGTACTACACTTTGTATTTCCTCGCAGGCAGGTTGTAAGATGAATTGTGCTTTTTGTGCTACTGGACACATGGGATTTGTTAGGGATTTGACTAGTTATGAGATTCTTAATATCTATCAAACACTTAATAATAGATTAGCCCAGATACATTTACCAAAACAGCCTTCTGACACCACTCTTTCTATTAATAATATCGTATTTATGGGCATGGGAGAGCCATTAGATAACTTTGAAGAGGTTGATAAAACGCTTCAAATCCTTACAAATGAGTGGGGTTATGCCCTCTCATCCAGACGAATAACGATCTCCACTTGCGGTTATATGCCAAAGATGAAAGAACTACTCGAAAAGACGAATGTAGATGTGGCAATATCGCTTCATAATGCTATATCAAAAGAGCGTAAAGAGTTGATGCCCATAGAAAAAGCCTATCCAATAGAAGAGGTTATAAATCTATTGAAACAATACGACTGGACAAAGACACGACACTTGACTTTTGAGTATTTAGTTCTAAAAGGGTGCAACCATTCTTCGCAGCACGTCAATGCTTTATCACGTCTACTCAATGGATTGAAATGCAGAATCAATCTTATTGGTTTTAATGCTATCTCGGATAGTCCATTTAGGAAAGTAGAGAAAGAAGAGATGGAGTTATTCTCGCAAAAACTCAAACAAAAAGGCTTTATTGTAACCATTCGTCAGAGCAAAGGCGAAGACATCTCGGCTGCTTGTGGTCTGTTGGCTACCAAAAATTCTAAGAAGAAATAGACACCTCGAAATAATATCAGTAATCGTCAAAATAATTACTGATAATAATTTACTGATTACTGATTTTATTCTAACGATTACTGATTTTATTTCAATGATTACTGATTTTATTTTGATAACTCTCGATACTATTAAAATAAAGTCTAATATTATCCAAATAAAGTTTAATATTATCAGAATAAAATCAAATATTATTCTGATAAAGTCTAATATTATTCTAACAAAATGACTAATCTAATTTAGGAATAGATTTTTGAAGGACGTACCCCTTGGAAGTATTTCTTAATAAAATAGTTGTAATACCATTAGATAAGAGTACGTATTTAGCCTTTAAGGTTACATTGTAGGTTGTGGCTTGTTCGATAGTTTTTTCGGTTATCTTAACATTGTTAGCCTTGCACTCAACCAACATAAATGGCTCTTTGTCTTTGTTATAGATAACTATATCATAACGTTTGGTTAGTTGCCCGACAGAGAATCTCGCCTCCAAAGAAAATCTCGTCAAAGGGTAATGAAATTCTTCACTTAATAAGAAAATAATATGTTGCCTTACTCGCTCTTCTGGCGTTAAGGCAACATATTTTTTACGTATTTTGCAATAAATGACGTTATTCATCGTAATTTACTCCGCTACCGCTTCCGCTATATCCGCTTGAAGACTCTACTTGTTTTAGTTTCTTACGCATATTAGCCGTCTTACCAAAGTTATAAGAAACAGACAAGTTAACGCTACGAGAATAAGGGTGACGTTTGGTAAATGAAACATATTGATCTGTGTAAGCGTAACCAAAACCGCCGTGAGTATCGAAGATATCTCTAAAGTTCAAAGCAAGACTCAAACGTTTATCCAATAGAGATTTACGTATTGCCAAATCAACTGCGTATCTTGCATCGTCTTTGCCTTGGATAGTCTTACGAGGTGCGTTATAACGTCCTGATAATTGAATAGTGAAATTCTTAGGAAGGGTGAAAGTAGTGTTAAGTTTTGCACTAAAGTTGAAAGCAGTAACTTCGTCATAACCTAAACTTGTACCATCTTCGTAAGAACCATAGAAGTTCATACTAAGATTAGCTCTCCACCAGTCTGTCATATCTCTGTCTACGATTACTTCCAAACCATAGTTAGAAGATTTGGATAGATTGACAAATGTTTGAGCCGTAACGCTGTTTGCTTCGTCATTACTTGCAGATTCCCAAGCCCAATCAAAGCCGTATTTGTGAGCGTTCTCCTCATTCCAAAGGAATTGAAAACGTGTCATACCATTAGAAACTTGACGATAATAAGCAGAGGTAAAGATTGTTGTCTTCTTAATCATCAAAGACCAACCTAATTCGAAAGCATTAGTGTATTCTGGGTCGATATCTGGGTTACCAAAACGCAAATATTCTTTGTTAGTTCTATCTATATTAGGCATCATTGTCCATGGGTCAGGACGACGGATTCTTCTCGAATAAGAAATTTGGAAGGAGTTCATTTGATTCAATTGATAAGACAAGTGAATGGTAGGATATAATGGGTTATAATCCTTATCAAACTTAGTCTCTACATTATTATAAGTCGTTTTTGTGAAATCATTAGTAACAATCTCTTGTCTTAAACCTAACTGAGCAGAGAATTTACCTAATTGGAATCCGTAGGTAGCATAGAAAGCATGAATAAATTCTTCTCTTTCGAAATCATAACTTTCATCGTTATCGATTAAGCCATTATAAAAAGTTTTGTTCTTAGAAGTACTCTCATTATAGTTAAGGTTGTAACCAACTTCCAAACTACTCTTCTCACCAAATGGTTGAACATAATGAACATCTACTACTGCACGGTGATTATTGCTTGTAGAAGTATCACCTCTAAAATAATCCTCTAATACACTACCGTTATAAACCTGTCCTGCATTAGTATAATAGATATCATCTTCTATATTACGATCAAAATTACCCCAGTTCCAAGTAGCACTTGCATAGAATAATTGATCTTTTTTATCTTTGAAAGTTTTCTCGTAAGTAAAACCAACATTATTGAATATACCTTGGTTATCGCCGTCACTCTTGTCCGTATTGTTACGGTCATCGATATCTCTTAATAGGTTCTCATTAATAGTAGTAGAATAATCGCTTGGAGTAGCGTGGAAATGTGTATTAAAATTCAAACTCAAAGTATTGTATTGGTTAATATACCATTCACCACCTAAACGAAAACCGCCCATTAAACCATTTTCGCCACCATCTCTTCTACTACGAACGATATCTGATACTTGATTATTACCAGCCTCAAAGAAACGTAAGTTATCTGTTTTCATACCTCTTTGATCATAACGAAGATCTCCAGAAGCAGACAAAGCAAATTTCTTATTAGACCAGTTAAGTGAGACTGCTAAACTCTCTTTTGGTTGCCATTTGTTAAGGGCAGAACCAGTAGAAGCGTTGATATTACCATTAAATCCCATATTACCTTTTTCTTTTAGGGTAATATTAACAATACCACTCATACCCTCAGGATTATATTTAGCCGAAGGGTTGGTAATTATCTCTACTTTGTCGATTTGAGATGCAGGTATTTGTTTCAAAACACTTGCTACATCGTTACCATACATTGTTGAAGGCTTACCATCTACCAAAAGCGTAACATTAGATGCTCCACGCAAAGATATATTACCCTCATCGTCTACTTCAAGACTTGGTACATCTTGTAGAACATCGCTTGCGTTACCACCGATAGCCGTTAGGTTCTGATCAACATTAACAACACGCTTATCTAATTTGTATTCCATCATTTGTTTTGCACCAACGATGGTTACTTCTTCTAGATTCTCACTTGTTGTATTCAATTTGATTATTCCGAAATCTAATTTAGGAGAATTAACCTCTATATTCTTAGATACTTCTTTATAACCAACGAACGAAAGTTTAATAATATACTTACCGTATGCTACATTCTTAATCTCAAACTCTCCTTTGTCATCAGTAATACCACCATTAACTATGGCAGAATCTCAACTTGCCTTCATAATAGCAACTGATACGTACGGCATTGGTGAAGAGTCTTTCTCCTCTATTACCGTACCAACTATACTTCCTTTCTGTGCGTAAACACTTATTGAAAACAAAGCCATAATTAGGCTCAAAAGTGTTATTTTCTTTAATGAAATCATGTTATTATATAATGTTTTTTATTTAACTCTTTACCCAAAAGAAAAAACTATAACGTATACTTTCCTCTTAAATTACTTTATTTGACAATTGTTTTGAAAAAAAGTTTAAATCTCCCACCATCTTATTTTGTTTAGATAATATTTTTTTACAATATTTACACCAATTTTGCGTTGTAAAACAGAAATATATAACAAGTTATAAACTAATAATTTTTTTACATTTTTTTGAATATGAAAATACGCATCACAAAAGAATTTCACTTCGAAATGAGCCATTGTCTAAACAATTACAACGGTCTATGTGCCAACATACACGGACATAGTTACAAATTGTTTATATGTCTACGTGGAGAGACTAACAAAGATGCCTCATGCTCTGCTTTTGGTATGGTTATGGATTTTTCTTTACTCAAAAAAATAGTACAAAAAGAGGTTTTGGAACTATTAGATCACTCCTTCGTAATAGAAGAACACTCCCCTTTTATCTCAGAGGTTAAGAAAATGGATACAAAAAAGCAAATAGTAGATTTTCAACCCACTTGCGAAAATTTGGTCATCTTTATAAAAAACAAAATACAGCCCTTATTGCCTAAAGATGTAGAATTGTTCTCGGTAACTCTTTTTGAGACGGCTTCTTCGCAAGCAACGTGGTGTGTAGAAGACAACTAAAACAAACAAAGATGGATAATAATTTAGAAAAATATAGCATAAACTCGGTAATCAAATGGTTGCTAATAATCTTAGGTGTTGGCATCGTGGTATATGCTCTTTGGTATTTTAGGTTCTTAGTTTTCTGTATATTCGCCGCACTTATCCTCTCTATTATTGGACAACCTCTAATGAATTTGTTAGGTAAGATTAAGATAGGAAATAAATCTTTTAACAAATCTCTTTGCTCTGCTATAACCCTTATAATAGAAATGGGCATTATCTCACTTGTTGTCTATCTACTTGTACCTTTGATTATCTCACAAGCACAAAGTTTCGCCCCTTTGGATATAGACAAATTAGAGCAAGCATATTCTGCTCCACTACAAAAAGCAAACGAATTTATTAGTGCTTATAACCTATTGCCCGACAATCTAAACATCGAGGCATATATAGGCAAATATGTTATGAGTATACTTAATTCTATCAAATTGCCACAAATCGCTCAACTAATGTTCTCACTTGTTGGCAAACTTGGTATGAGTGTGCTGATTATCGCTTTTATTACTTTCTTTTTCCTAAAAGATTCACACGCAGTAACGAAATTCATAGATTCTATAACACCAGATAAATACCTAAACGAAGTGCATAATATAATAAGAAATTCAAGAAATCTGATAACCCGTTATTTTATTGGAGTATTCTGCGAAATAATCCTTATGATACTTATGTTGAGTATAAGTTTCTCAATAGCCGGCTTTACTAATGCCATACTTATTGCTTGTATTTGCGGTATTATGGTTATATTGCCATACATCGGAGTAATAATCGGTGGAGGTATCGGCCTTGTGATTCTCCTAACGGGTACATTAGCAGCAAGTCCGCACGCAAATATATTTATCATTACCCTAACATATATTTGTATCTTTACGGCAGTAAAACTTATTGACGATTTTCTTTTACAGCCCATCATCTATTCAAAAAGCGTAAAAGCCAAACCTTTGGAAATATTCTTGGTAATACTTATGGCTGGCAAAATCGGAGGTATTATAGGTATGATACTCGCTATTCCTGTATATACTTTCCTTCGTATCATAGCAAAAGAGTTCTTCAATAAATGGAAGTTTATCAAAACGCTAACAAAAGAGATTGATTAGAAATGAATTTACTGAAATCCTTACAGTTTTCTCTAATAACAACTACCCTAAAAGAGTATTGCAAGACCTCAGGTGCCAAACAATTAGTAGATAATATAAGTTTCTCCAACGATTATCAACAAGTAGAAAGATTACTTAAGGAAGTATATCAAATGAGAGGACTATTGATGGGAATAAAACAGTTCCCCGATAGCGGTTATATAGATATGCGACAAGTATTATTAGAGTTAAGAGTAAAAGATACTTGTATTGATATCCATCAAATGCCATTACTCTTGGATAGTTTGACTTGTATAAAGGATATATTGCGTTTTTTTGAGGATATAGACGAAAAACAAATCACTTATCTAAGACCTTTGATAGAGAATGTGTATTTTGACGAAAATATTCTCTCCTCTTGCAATGCTATAATAGACGAACAAGGCAATATTCGCCCTTCATGTTCCCCTGTCTTAAGAGAAATATATTCCAAACGGCAGAGTAAGAGCAAACAAATCGAAAGACAAATCAATCAAATCCTTAATTATAGCAAGAAAGAGGGTTGGACTAACGACGAAGACGAGATCTCTATCCGCAACGATACACTTGTAATCCCTGTTAAGTCTACTTACAAACGCAATATCAAAGGTATCTTGCACGATACCTCACAAACAGGACAAACATTCTATATCGAGCCAGAGGAAATAGTATCTTTGAATTTTGAGATAAAAGAACTTTTCTTTGAGGAGCAAAGAGAAATACATCGTATCTTATTAGAATTTTCGGACTTGTTAAGAGAAAATCTTGACTCCTTACTCCTACTCTATGATATGTTGGTTCGTGTGGATTTCATCAAAGCAAAAGCGTTGTACGCCTTAGAAACAAACGCCACAATGCCCCAGTTATCTCCTAAGCCTCATATTCTATGGTACGCTGCTCGACATCCATTATTGGAAAGTTCCTTAAAGAAAAAAGGGAAACAGATAACACCGCTAAATATTGAGTTAAACGACAAACAACGTATATTAGTAATCTCAGGACCTAACGCAGGCGGTAAGTCTATTTGTTTGAAAACTGTTGCCTTGTTGCAATATATGTTACAATGTGGTCTATTGGTACCTATGAAAGAGGTTTCCGAAATGGGTATATTCAACCAAATATTTCTATCTATCGGAGACGAGCAAAGCCTTTCTGATGATTTGTCCACATATTCTTCTCACCTGAAAAATATGTCCGAGATCTGCGACAAGGCAGATAAAGACACTTTGTTTCTTATAGACGAATTTGGATCAGGTACAGACCCTTCTTTGGGAGGTGCTATTGCCGAGAGTATATTAGAATACCTTAACACTGCCAAAGCCTTTGGCGTTATTACCACGCATTATTCCTCACTAAAACATTTAGCCTTAGAAAAAGAGGGTATAGTCAATGCGGCTATGTTGTTTGATACTAATAAGATGCAACC
This sequence comes from Erysipelotrichaceae bacterium, assembly GCA_963588535.1. Classification (GTDB taxonomy): domain Bacteria; phylum Bacteroidota; class Bacteroidia; order Bacteroidales; family P3; genus Scybalousia_A. The sequence continues at coordinate 13,019 of CAVAII010000068.1, forward strand.
TCTATATACCTTATCAATAGGTACTCCTGGATCGTCTTTTACTTTCGAAATTGCAAAGAAAAGTGGATTATCTAATTCAATTATAGACAACGCCAAAAAGAGAGTTGGAAAGCAGTCCATGCGTATGGAAGAGAATTTGCAACAGATAGCAGTCAATAAATTGGAGTCTGAGAAATACTTGCGGAGTGCTAAACAATACGATGATATACTTTATCAGACTGTCAACAAATACGAGCAGGAGATAGCCAAACTAAATGCTCAAAAGCACGATATACTATCTACTGCCCGCACGCAAGCAAAGCAAATCCTCGCCTCTGCTAACAAACAGATAGAGCATACGATAATGGAGATAAAGACCTCGAAGGCAGAGAAAGAGACAGTAAAAACTCTAAGACAAGATATAACCAACTCAATAAATCAAATAGACAAAGATATACAAGAGGATAACAGCAAAATAGACGCTAATACCCTTCAAGAGACTACCGAAAAGAAGATAAACGACAATCCAAAACTCAAAAAGCAGAATATAAAGATCGTTACAACTCCTATTCAAATCGATGACTATGTTATCTTTCCGCAGACAGAAGCAATCGGCAAGGTGGTGTCGATAGACAAGAATCGTTTTCAAATAGATATGGGTTCGGTAAGGGTACAGACGACAAAGAAAAGTATATTAAAGATAGATAAAGTCTCTTATTTGAAGCAGTTAAGGGATAATAGTAAGAATCAAGACAATAGTTTTAATCAAATAAATATTAAGACTATGTTCGATTTGAATGACAAGCGTCAAAAGTTTAATGAGAAATTGGATTTAAGAGGTTATCGTGGAGACGAGGCTATAATGGAATTGGAGAGGTTTTTGGACAATGCGAGAATGTTGGGCGAGAAACATTTGCGTATCTTACACGGCAAGGGAGACGGAATACTAAAAACCTTAGTGCGTAATTATCTTCGTTCGCAAAAAGACGTAATCACTTGTCGGGCAGAAGATATTCGTTTCGGCGGAGAAGGCATTACGGTAGTAGAATTAGAGTAGTTTCTTTTCTTTACTATACTTATCAAAATAGTTAGTCTATTTCTCCAAACGATTAGTGTATTCACCAAAACGATTAGTGTATTTATTTTCGTAGAATCACT
>CAVAII010000069.1:0-12911 GCA_963588535.1 Erysipelotrichaceae bacterium
ATATAAGCAGAAAATTAAGTGAGATTGGTGAAAAAGTAAGTAAGATAAGTGAAAAAATAAGAAAGATAAGTGGGAGAAGAAGAAAAATGAGCGAAAAAATAAGAGAGATGAATGATTGATATGCAGATTTTTAGATTTGAAAAAGAGATTTAGATGAAATAAATTGCCGAAAAATTTGTGTAGTAACGAAAATGGATATAATTTTGCAACCTCAAAGTAAGTTGATTGGATTATTAATTTTTTGTTAAACTAAACAAACTAAATAGACAAAAACAAAGAAATGAAAAATAAGTACATTGACCTTATTGAACAGACTTTCGAGTTTCCACAGGACGAATTCTCTGTAAATGAGAGCGAATTGAATTTCCATGATATTCCGTTAATGGACATTATTAAGCAATATGGAACGCCTTTGAGGTTGACTTATCTACCTAAAATATCTTCTCAAATCCAAAGAGGCAAACGTTTTTTCAATGTTGCGAGGGCAAAATTAGACTATAAGGGGACGTATAATTATTGTTACTGCACTAAGTCGTCTCACTTTGCATTCGTCTTAGATGAGGTATTGAAAAATGAGGTTAATTTGGAGACTTCTTCCGCCTTTGATATCAATCTAATCGAGGAATTGTACAATCAGGAGAAGATAACCAAAGAGCAGTTTATTATCTGTAACGGCTTTAAGCGTCCGCAGTACATTGAAAATATTTTTCATTTAATCGATGATGGTTTTTGCAATATTATACCGATTATTGACAATATAGAGGAGTTGGATGCTATGGATAAGCGGGCTAATGTCGATTGTAATGTCGGTATTCGTATAGCAACCGAGGAGGCTCCGCAGTTTGATTTCTATACCTCAAGATTAGGTATCCGTTATAACGAAATACTTGATTTTTACAAAAGTAAGATACAAAATAATCCCAAATTCAAACTAAAAATGTTGCATTTCTTTATCAATACGGGCATAAAGGATACGGCTTATTATTGGAGTGAGTTGGGTAAGTGCGTTAATGTTTATTGCGAATTGAAAAAGATTGCACCTTATTTGGATAGCCTGAATATCGGTGGGGGATTTCCGATTAAGAACTCGTTAGGTTTTGAGTATGATTACGAATATATGACTGAGGAAATCTTAGGTCAAATCAAGGATATTTGCAATAAGAACGATGTTGAGGAACCTAATATCTTTACCGAGTTTGGTTCGTTTACCGTTGGCGAATCGGGTTGTATTCTTTACTCGATTATAGACCAAAAACACCAAAATGATAGGGAACTTTGGTATATGATAGACTCGTCTTTCATAACTACATTGCCAGATACTTGGGGAATAGGGCAGAGATTTATATTATTGCCGATAAATAAGTGGAATAACGAATACGGAAGGGTCTTTTTAGGGGGATTAACTTGCGATTCACAAGACTATTATTCGGCAGAGACTCACTCGAATGCGATATTTTTACCAAAATTTCAGAATAATGATAGCGAACCTTTGTATATAGGTTTTTTTCATACGGGGGCGTATCAAGAGACTTTGGCAGGATATGGCGGAATACAGCATTGCTTGATTCCACAACCCAAACACGTGATTTTGGATAAGGACGAAAATGGAGAATGGACCACAAAACTATTCGCAAAAGAGCAGTCGCATAAGGCAATGCTCAAAATATTAGGATATTAAACAAAGGCGTTCGATTCTTTTCGAACATTCTTTTAGATTCTTTCCTATTTATATATGTAAAGAGGAAAGAATTTTTTTTGTTGTCAAGTGCTTGGGGAGTGTTTTTAGAGAATAAAACGATGGGAAAAGAGAATATTAAGAGAAATAATAGAGAGTTATCAAATTTTTTTGTAATTTTGCAAGCGTTTTGAATATACGAGAGAATAAAATGAAAAAGAGAAGTTATGCTTTCAGTCTTACCATAATTGGTATTCTGTACTTTACGTTCGGATTTATTACATGGTTGAATAATCAATTGATACCATTCCTCAAAACTGCATGTCAGTTATCTGATACTCAAGCGTATTTGGTTACATTTGCGTTCTATATATCATATTTTGTGATGGCATTGCCTTCGGCAGAGATATTAAAGAAAACAGGTTTTGCAAAAGGTATGTCATTGGGCTTAGTGGTAATGGCATTAGGGTGTTTGATATTCATACCTGCGGCAATGAGTAGAAATTATGTTGTATTCCTTATAGGTTTGTTTGTACAGGGAACAGGTTTAGCACTATTGCAAACGGCGGCTAATCCATACGTTACGATATTAGGACCGATTGAGTCTGCAACTCAAAGAATGTGTATTATGGGACTATTCAACAAGATTGCAGGAATAATAGGTATCTATATCTTTTCTAAGGCGTTGCTTTCTAATTTTGATGCTATTTCGCACAGTATTACTACCGCTCAGGGCGTTGAACAGATTGCTTTGTTAGATGATTTAGCACACAGAATTATATTACCTTATATAGTTATGGCTTGTAGTTTGGTGGTGATATCTTTGGGAGTTTATTTGGCTAAATTACCAGATATCAACGCTTCGAGTGATAGCGTAGAGGAAAAAGATGATAACAAAAAAACAGGATTACCTATCTATCTATGGTTAGGTGTTTTGGCGTTGTTTTTCTATGAAGGTGCAGAGGTTATGGCAATAGATACTTTGGTACCTTATAGCAAAAGTATAGGTTTGCCAGATACTATTTATTCTAAGATAGGTATGTTTGCTTTGGCAGCGTTGTTGGTTGGTTATATCTCAACAATTGTCCTAATACCTAAATATATATCGCAGACAAAGGCTTTGGTTTACTGCTCAATATTATCATTAGTATTCGTTTGTATTGCATTGCTAACAAGCGGTGTTGTATCTTTGACATTCCTTATATTGCTTTCTTTCTCCAACTCTGTAATGTGGGGAGCAATTTGGGCATTGGCTATAGATAAATTAGGCAAACATACGTCCTTTGCGTCTGCTTTGTTGATTATGGCGATAGTTGGTGGAGCACTTATACCATTGCTTTACGGCGGATTGTCAGATGCGATGGATAATAGACAATTACCTTATATTTTATTCTTACCTTGCTACCTATTTATATTATGGTACGCAGTTAAGGGACACAAAATCGGAAAAAAAGACTAACAAATGGCAAAGGAACACAAAACTGTATGTATTTTCTGCGGAAAAGACGATAAGCATGTTAAGAATATGACCTTGTCTATGTTTGAAGGCGTAGGTATATGCGAGGATTGTCTAAGGGAAATAAATAAATATCTTGCAGAAGAGAAAAAACAAAACGATATAAAGGGGAGTGGCGAGAGTATAGAGTTGAAAACTCCTAAGCAAATCACTGCTTTTTTGGATCAATACGTAATCGGACAAGATAGAGCCAAAAAGATTCTTTCCGTAGCGGTATATAATCATTATAAAAGGTTGAATTATATCGCTCAAGGGCATAAAGAGGACGATGTTGAGTTAGAAAAGTCCAATATAATAATGGTTGGACAGACGGGAACAGGCAAGACATTGTTAGCACGTACGATAGCAAATCTACTAAATGTGCCTTTCTGTATAGCAGATGCGACCACACTAACGCAAGCAGGCTATGTGGGCGAAGATGTTGAGAATATTCTTACACGATTGTTGCAAAACGCTAATTATGATGTAGAAAGAGCCCAAAAAGGTATTGTCTTTATAGACGAGATAGACAAGATAGCCAAAAAAGGCGACAACCCTTCGATAACAAGAGACGTTTCGGGCGAAGGAGTTCAACAATCATTATTGAAAATCTTAGAAGGTACAATAGTAAATGTACCACCCGAGGGAGGAAGGAAACACCCCGAACAGCGTTTTATTCAAGTAGATACAAGAAATATTTTGTTTATTGCCGCAGGTGCTTTCGATGGCATAGAGAGATCGATTGCCTCGAGAATGAACTCGTATGCTATCGGTTTTACAGAATCACAGAAAAGAGAGTCTTTGAATACTGATAATTTTTTGAAATATGTCCAGCCGCAGGATCTTAAGAAATTTGGTTTGATACCTGAGTTGATAGGACGTTTTCCTGTGGTTACTTCTTTGGATAATTTAGACGCTAAGGCATTGAAACGTATCTTGGTAGAGCCTAAGAATGCTATTACCAAACAATATCAAAAACTTTTCGAGATGGATGGTAAGAAACTATCTTTTCAAGAAGATGCTTTGGATTATTTCGTACAGATTGCTTTGGATTATTCTTTGGGAGCAAGAGGTTTGCGTGGTATAATGGAAAATATAATGAATGATTTGATGTACACTATTCCTGATAGCAAATCCAAAAAAGAGGTCATCATAACCAAACAATATGCAAAGGAGATATTGGACTCTCAGATGATGGAATTAAAGAAAATAAAATAAAAAACTTTGACGATGAAAAAGATAATAGTTCTATTCGCAATAGTTTGCGTGTGTTTTTCACTAAAAGCACAAAACGGAGGAGGTATAACAGTATTTGGTACTATATATCAAGGAGATACTATCCCATTATCTTATTTGGAACCAGTTATTGTCAAAGGTTATGTTACGCCTTTGACTGTTGCCGAACAGAAAAAGTATGCTAAACTTATTCGTAACGTTAGAAAGACTTACCCTTTGGCAAAACAAGTTCAGCAACTCTATGATTCGTATTCTTATATGATAGCAAGTGCTCAGAATGAGGCACAAATAGATAAGATAAAGAAACAAGCATACACCGATATTAAGAATAAGTTCAAAGATAAGGTAAGCCATTTTAATAAAAGTCAATCTCAGTTATTCTCTAAGTTGATTTATCGTCAGATAGGCTATTCTTCTTATAATCTAATCAAGACTTTTGGCGGTGGTTTAAGAGTAAAGATGGCTTCTGCTACCTCTAAGGCAGTGGGAATTAGTCTAAAAGATAAGTTTGACCCACAAAATAACGAGGAAGATAGAATGGTAGAGCGTATTATCTATTGTTTGGACGCAGGTAAGTTATAATCAGTAGATAAGGAGTTGTTTTGTTTTTATAAGAACAGGAAAAAATCTTTTATTCTAAAAGAATAGAGTTCTTTTTAAGGTAAAGCACGAAAATAATATTAGATATTATACAGATAATATTAGATAATAAAAAAATAAAATTAAATATTATGAGAAGGAATATTGTAGCCGGCAATTGGAAAATGAATAAATCGTTTTCAGAAGCAGATGATTTGGTAAACGCTATCGCAGAAGAGTTGAGAAATTACGACACTTCGGACGTAGATGTTATAGTTTGTCCACCATTTCCTTATTTGGAATTGGTAAGTGACGTAAGTGAAGATGGTGATTTCTTTACCGGAGCACAGAATGTTTCTAAATTTGAGAATGGAGCATATACCGGAGAAGTTAGTGCTACTATGTTGAAATCTCTTGGCGTAGATTATTGTATTGTTGGGCATAGTGAGAGAAGAAAATACTTCAAAGAGACTAATCAAGACATTGCACAAAAGATAGATAGACTATTACATGAGGATATTACTCCTATTATGTGCGTTGGAGAGAGTTTGGACGAGAGAGAGGCTAATAGATATCTACAAGTTATTCAAACTCAGGTAGAGGAAGGTATGTTCCATTTGAGTGGCGACCAAGTAAAAAGATGTATTATTGCTTACGAGCCAGTTTGGGCAATAGGAACAGGACTTTCTGCTACCAAAGAACAAGCACAAGAGGTACATGCTTTTATCCGTAAGTTAATAGAGGATAAGTATGGCGATGAGGTTTCAGAGGAAGTATCTATCCTTTACGGCGGAAGTTGCAATACTAAGAATGCAAAGGAGTTGTTTGCTATGAAAGATATAGATGGCGGTTTGATTGGCGGTGCTTCTTTGAAGAGTAAGGATTTTATAGAGATTGCTTGTTCGTTCTAAGAGAACAAAAAGAATAGAATAAATAATAAAAAGTGCTTATATAGGAAGATTACTAAGATTAGAAAAGATAGTAACTTCCTATATAGGACGAAGGTGTAGAGTCTTAGCTCTATACAAGGTTGAGATTTACTATGGATTATTATCAAATAAGTTTTTTCCTAAGTCAAAAGGCAAAGAGTTTTGAGAAAGATTTACTCAAAAACGATTTATTATCGATTGGATTCGATGCTTTTGTAGATATAGACGAAAGAAGTTTCGAAGGTTATTGTCCTAAGAAGGAGTTTGCGGAAGAAAATCTAAAACAGACTATAAATAATTCGTTTATAACAGATAATCTGTCGCTTAGATATGATATCAAATTCATAAAAGACGAGAATTGGAATCAGAAATGGGAAGAAACTTCGTCTAATGTTCAAATCGGTAACTTCTGTAATATACGTAAATCCACCCAACCCAAAACAAATGTTATCTATGATATAATAATCAACCCAAAACAGTCTTTTGGTACTGCTAATCACCCTACTACATATATGATAATTGAATACCTATCTACCTTTATGATGAAAGATAAGAGTGTTATGGATATGGGTTGCGGTACTGCCGTACTTGGTATTCTTTGTAAGAAGATGGGTGCGAAGTATGTGGAATGTATTGATATAGATGACTGGGCTTATAATAACGCAATAGAGAATAGGGAGGCGAATAACGTTGATATTGTAGTTAAAAAAGGTAGTAGCGAGGAGATTAGCAAAGATACGCTGTTTGATTTGTTTATTGCTAACATTAATCTTAATATCCTTTTGGAGAATATCAAATATTATGCTCCCCATATAAAAGAAAATGGTTTGCTTGTCTTAAGTGGTTTCTATGAACAAGATACAAAAGAATTGATTGACACAACAAAACAATATGGTTTGACGTTTCATTACAATAAAATCTCTAACGAATGGAGTATATTGGTGTTAAGAAAAGTTAAATAAATAAGGTAAGAGAATTTTTTGCTAATGACATTCTTATATTATAAGGTTAGAAGATTAGATTATTTACGGTTAGAAAGAAAATAATACATACAAAAAGAATAAAAACAATGAAAAAGTATATTTTGATAGTCGTTTGTTTGTTGATTTGCCAAACGAGTTTCTCACAAAGATTCAAAAACTTTTCTTCTTCTGCTGATACTTATATTTCTGAATTAGAGCAGTTGTATTCTACCGATCAGAATATGAGCAAAGACCAAAAGAAAGAATGGCAAGCAATAATGAATACTTACGATAGTGTTTATAATACTTTTACCTCTCAACACAAAAGGGATATAATCAAACTATCTCAGACTATGATCAAGAAAAATATCCGTGCAAGGAATGGTTTCTATGATTTTGTCTTAACGCAGATTGCTTTTTCTCAAAGTAATCAAACTGCCGAGAGTTATAATCAATGGCTTAAAGGTATGCAGCAGTATTTGGATAAACATAATATCAAGATATACAATCAAGCCATACAAGCAACCTATAATCTATTGGTTAATTACTCTTTGCATTATACCAAAACATCTCAATGGACTTTTGATAAGGCAACTCCATACGCTTTTCGTATAGACGAAGAGCGTGGTGTGTATGCAGATTTCAATAATAAGATGAATGTCTTTTATGGAATAAGTTCCCCTGTGGGTACTATCTATTCTACAACTGGTCGTTTGTATATTATGGAAGATGTTTGGGAAGGACATGGCGGTAAGGTTAATTGGGAGCGTAGTGGTTTGAGTGAAGATAGTGTTTATTGTATCTTACAAGACTATAAAGTAGAGTTGAAATCTCCTTATCTAACGGCAGATAGCGTCAAGTTTGCGAACAAAGAATATTTCTCTTATACCCTTGACGGCGTACTTACAGACAAGATAACCGAGAAGACAACTAAGGATACTCGTTACCCTAAATTTACTTCTTATAAAAAGACAGAATATATTAAGAATGTATTCGAAAACGTTGATTATATAGGCGGTTTCTCTCAACAAGGTGGTGGTTTCTTTGGAACGGGTACTAAGAAAGAGCCGGCTCGATTAGTTTTTCGCAAGGACGGAGAAGTCTTTATGGTTGCTAAGGCTATTGAACATCCTTTCTCAAGAGATGGTATAATTAGCGAAGATTGTCAGGTCTCAATCTATGTAAATCAAAAGGGAGACACCAAAGATAGTATCTATCACCCAGGTACAAAGATGAATTACAATTCCTCTACTCATATTATCCTATGTTCTGATAACAAGAAAGGTATATCTTCTTCGCCTTGGATAGATTCTTATCATAATGTGGAGATATATTCCGATGCTTTGTACGCAGGTTTAGACGAACACACAATAGAGTTCTCTACCATTAGAGGTCCTTCGAATAACTCCTTTGCTACCATAGAGAGTACTTCTTATTATTCTGATTTTCGTTGGTACAAAATAAAAGGAATAGACGATGTCAGTCCGCTTTATCGTATCAAACAATATACTGACGAATACAAGACAAAGGAAGTAACGGTTAAGAACTTGTCTTTGTATACAGGCTTAGATCTTACTCAATGTCAATTGCTTTTGATGAATTTGTCTTTGGGTGGTTTTGTTACCTACGAGTCTTATAGGCAGACTGCAATAGTTAAGGACAAACTATATTCATATATAAAGAATAATAGCAGAAAACAAGACTATGATGTACTAAGAATGTTGTCCACAACTCACAATGGAGAGCCAAATGCGGTTATTAATATCTATGATATGGATTTGAGATTGAATGGAATAGAGACTTTTTCTATATCCGATTCACATAATGTGCGTATTACTCCATACGAAGGCAAGATAACGATGCAAAAGGATAGAAGTTTTACTTTTAATGGTAGTGTTGCCGCAGGTAGATTCAAAATGAGTGGTAGTAATTGTAAGTTCGATTATGATAACTTTACTTTGGATTTGCCGAGCAGCGATTCTCTTTCCTTCCTTGTGCCTTCTTTCGAAGATACTAACACACTGGTTAAGATTCAAACGCCAATCAGTAAATTAGACCTTAAATTAGTTATAGACCAAAGCGATAATAAATCAAGTATCAAAAAGATAGACGGCTATCCAATGCTCTCTTCGCAGAATATTTCGTATGTATATTATAATGATGCTAAGATTCAAAATGGCGTTTATGATAGTTCTACTTTCTATTATAAGTTAGAGCCGTTTGTTATCCGTAACCTGTTCTCCTTTGCTACCAAAGATATTGTCCTTAAAGGAAGTTTCTATTCTGCAGATATCTTTGCTCCAATCAATGAGCCACTTGTTGTAATGCGAGACTATTCTTTGGGTTTCAAAAAGGATTTGGATAATACAGGATTGCCTATATATAATGGTAAAGCACAATATTATAGTAGTATAGATTTGTCTTGTAATGGTTTGTTGGGAACGGGTAGATTTGATTTTGGTTCTTCTAAGAGTGAGAGCAAAATGTTCGTCTTCCACCCCGATAGTATGTTCTGTGAGACTACAAAGTTTGCTTACAATGATCCAAAAGTTAGCGTAAACAAAACAAAAGAGACTTACTATAAGCAACAAAACTATATGATAGTCCAACAAGTGAAGGATCAATTCGATATGTATACCACTTATCCTTCTACTTTTGAGGGTTACTTGCGTGTTTATCCAAATCAATTGACAGGTAGCGGAGAGATTAAAACAAACGAGATGTTGGTTAAGAGTGATTTGATAAAATATTCTCCAAATTCTTACACTGCCGATAGTGCTGACTTTACTTTGTTGGCTTTGGACGGTAACAGCGTTGCTTTTGAGGCTAAGGATGTAAGATCTTCTGTCGATTATACTGCAAAGAAAGGCGAATTTACTACCAAAAACGGAATACAGCAAACATCTCTAACCTATTTGCAATATGTTTGTTTCGTGGATAAATTTACTTGGAACATAGACTCCAAAATGCTTTCACTCCAAAACTCTTCTTCTCTCTCTGCTGCTAGTGTAGAGAACAAAGAGTTGAGAGATATCATTGATATAGAACAACCTGGAGCCAAGTTCGTATCTACTCATGAGACTGGCGATAGTCTTCATTTCAATGCTATTAATGCCGCTTTGGATCTTAATAAGAATATGCTTGTGGCAAAAGGAGTCTATATGATAAGATGTGCAGACGCCGCAATAGCACCAAAAGACAAACAAATAATCTTGCATCCAGGTGCTTTGATGGATACAATAGAGAACGCAAATATAGTCTTTAACACCGAAACCAAGTATCACGAAGTGGACAAAGCAAGAGTCTTTATTCAGTCTGGTCAAAGGTATTTTGCTAATGGTTATATTGTTTTCTCGGATATGGATAACAACAAATCGGAGGTATTCTTTAAGGACATCAACTCCCTAAATAACTACACTACTGCAAAGGCTGAAATCAAGAAAGAAGAAGCCTTGTTGTTGAACAAAGCATTCAAATTCTATGGTGATTTAATGGTCGAAGCCACGGATAGTACTATGAGTTTTGATGGCGGAGTTGCCCTAACGTTCGATTGTAATGGAGACAATTCTCCTTACCTAAAATTCTCCTCCAAACTTAATACCGACAAGATATATATACCTATCTCCGAAGCACCTACAGATGTCGAGGGTAATCGTATTACAACCTCGATACTATTTAATGAGAACAACCTCAAACCTCAAATTGCTTTCCTAACCACCGACAAAGAGGCTGATAATGTATTCCTTAAAGCACAGGGTTATCTAACCTACGACAACAAGAAACAACAATATATTATAGCAAGTAAAGAAAAATTAGAGAATTGGGAGGAGAACAATTCAGACTATCTAAGTGTCTCATATAATACTTGTAAGGCTCAGGGTAAAGGTAATATTCAGTTAGGTTTTCCTGTAGGTAGTGCGGTTAGTTCGGATAATTATGGTACAATCAAAGTAAATAAAGTTGGCGATGAGGCAACTATCAAGATGACTTTGGCTCTCTCGTTCCCATTCTCAAAAGAAGCCTTGAATTATATGGGAAAGGGTCTGTTCGAAGATATGAATCTGGCAGTTACTGATTTCGAAAACTCACCTTATAAAGATTTTCTCTATCATAAATACGGCGAGGAGAAGGCAGAGTCTTTGTATCAAGACCTAATAGATTACGGCGAATGGAAGGATATACCAAAGGATTTGTCCTACTCAATACTTTTGACAGATGTTACTTTGGTTTGGGATCCGATACGTAGATATTACCTTTCAAGTGGTGAAAGTGAGGTGGCTATTATCGGTGATGTTCAGGTAAATAGAAAGGTTAAAACCAAGATTCAAATGATTAAATCGGGTATTTCTACCGAATTTAGAATCTATTTGGAGCAAGATTTGGACAACTGGTATTATTTCACCTACAATGGTGCAAGTATGGGGGCTATTTCGAGTGATGATAACTTCAATGACTTGATTTCTAATGCCAAAGATAAAGAATTTAAGGCTAAAAATGGCAAGATATACACTTTCCGTTTGAGTACGCCAAGCGAAAAACGAGACTTTATCCGCAAGATAGAGTTAAGCGAATAACACTCTTAGAGAAAAAGTCTATAATATAGTAGTTTAGGAAGTTAAGCATAGAAAACAAATTCTTAACTTCCTAAATTACTATAATTTTGATTAACAAAATAGGACTATTTTTACGTTTTAACTACTGAACCTATCTTTTAGTTGTTATTAATAAAGGTATTGTTATCAAAATCGGGGATAACATTATCTTGAGAAGACAATTCTTGCGAATAAATCTTGCGAAAACCACAAGATAGTGCAAAGTCTAACAACTCATTATATTCTTTTTCACTTACCCCTCTATTCAAATTTGGGTATTCCAAGCAGAAAGGTGGCTTATATTGCGACATAAGCGACAGAGTTATGTTAGTGGAAATCTCCCAAGCGATATCATCTATGGCTTTTATGCTGTTATTTAATTCGTTAGGGAGTAGAAGATGACGAATAATCAATCCACTCTCAATTTTGTCGTCTTTATCCGTTAGGATAGGGGATCCCTTTTGTCTATACATCTCTTTTATAGCCAGTTTTACGATATCAGGGTAATCCCTTGCCTTAGAATATTTCACGGCTAACTTATTAGAAGAATATTTCCAATCAGGGAGATAGACATCTACTATATTTTCCAACCCTTTGATAGTCTCCACATTCTCGTAACCACCACAATTATAGACTATTTTAGGAAAATAATTGCGTTTGTGCAACTCTCTAATAATGGCTTTCATTATCGGTACTTGATGAGTAGGAGAGACAAAACCAAGGACATTCTCGGAGGTTTGCAAGGTTCGGATTATCTTCTCAATTACCTCATCCATAGTATTGTATAGACTCTTTACGGGAGTAGAGTTAGAAGATATTTTATAATTTTGACAGAATACGCACTGACAATTGCAATGTGAGAAAAACAAGTTAGTAATTCCCTTCTCTCCGCTTAATATCGGTTCTTCGCCTTTATGATTTATAATCAAGGCGATAGCAAAAGACAAATCAACGCCACAGAATCCTTTTTCGCCCTTTAATCTATTTACTCTGCATTCGCGAGGGCATAGGGTGCAATGGGATAAGGCTTTTTTTTCTTCCTTTGTTAAATAATCTAATAATTCGTTTGTCATAGCGATTGCGAAGTTACGCAATTTTTTGTTATCTCATTTGTTTCGCAAGTAATTTCTTATTCTTACTAATCCTCTTTTTCTTTTTACTAATTCTCTTTTTCTTGTTACCGCTTCTTCTTTTCTTGTCGTCAATTCTCTTTTTCTTGTTACTAATTCTCTCTTTCTCGCCATTAATCTTCTTTTTCTTGTTGCCACTCCCCATCTCACCATTGCCACTCGCCATATAAATTTTGCCACTTCACAGAATAATACCAAAAAAATGGGATTTTTTAGTGAAAAAAATGGGATTTTTTGTATAAAAAAATGGGATTTTTTTGGTAGAAAAATGGGATTTTTTTGGTAGAAAAATGGGATTTTTTTGATGATAATC
>CAVAII010000070.1:0-3277 GCA_963588535.1 Erysipelotrichaceae bacterium
AAACATAGAGAATTGCGGTCAAAATGAAAATGATTAAAATTTAAAAAAAACAAAATTTATTTCTTTATTATCTTCTTTGATAATTTTGTCTTATCGTTGCTAACGTTTATCGAATAAACACCTGTCGGCAAATCGCTTATATCCAAAACTGCCTCGTTAGTGTTCAAAGGCATATCGTATTGTTTTGCTATCTCGCCCTTGATATTAGTAATAACGATAGTGGCGTTAGGGATATTGAACAAATCTATATATACCTTATCGGTAGTAGGGTTAGGGAATAGTTTGATTTGCGAAGTCTGGTTAGTGTTTATTTCCGAGTAGGTTAGGTTCAAAACAATTATACTATCGCAACCATCTACCGAGGTTAGAGTATCGACGTATGTACCCTCTTGGCTAACATTGAAACCAAAATCTGTGTAAGTCTCTCCACGAGCGATACTTGCAAAGACGTATGTATAACTCTTCTGACATAGGATAGTGGTATCGTGTATGATTTGAGTAAGGGTAATGGTGTCTATTACGGTGTCGGTGATATTATTAATAATAGTATCGTGCAAAGTAATAGTATCGTAATGGTCAACAATTAGAGTATCAATCAAAGTTATTGTGTCATGATTGTTGATAATCAAAGTATCTACAACGATAGTCGTGTCGTGGATATAGTTATTAACGATTAGGGTATCGGTAAAGTTGATAGTGTCGTATTGTACTAAGGTGTCTATTACGATAGTGGTGTCGTGGATATTATTAATCAATGTATCTACGATAGTGTCGTATTGGATCTTGGTAACGGTGTCTCTATCGAAGGTAGTTAGGTTAACTATTACCAAACTATCGCAACCATTAGCCGTAGTTTGAGGATAAGAATAAGTACCCGTAGTAGTTAGGGCGTTATTGTTATAATAGAATGTGTCGCTAACGAATATTGATTGATTAATAATATTCTCGTAAGTTGGATTAACTACTAAATTCAATGTCGTATTAGTATTGCAACCATTAGCGTTAGGTGTGTTAGAGAAATAAGTACCTGATGTGGATAGGGTCTTACCGTCGAAAGTGTAGGTCTCGTTATCGCAGATAGTATCGTTAAGGGTTATGGATAGAGTGTCAATAGAAAAGATATTAGGGAATTGAGATGAGAAGGAAGTATTGTTTTTGTAGTCGCTAATAGCATCACAATAAACCAAAAGAGTATTTCCTGATAAAGCGTTGTTGCCAATAGTAGGAGGGGTAACGCCTAAGAAAGTCATAGTATCTAAATCACAATTCTCAAAAGCCCAATCGTAGATAGAAGTAATAGAAGAAGGTATTGTAACATTTCTAAGACTGCTACATTCTGCAAAGGTAGCATCGTTAATTTCTGTTACAGAAGAAGAAATTACTAAGTCTTCTAGGCTATTACAATTGTAGAAAGCATACGAACCAATCTCGGTTACAGAAGAAGGAATAGTTATGAGAGTTAATGTAGTACAATTGTAGAAAGCACTCTCTTCGATAGATGTAACTGTGGAAGGTATTGTAGTAGTTTTGCAACCTCTTATAAGTTTGTTAGTAGAGGTCTCGATAAGGGCGTTACAGTTGTCTCTTGAATCATATATTGTATTGCCGTTTTCTACTGTTATGCTTGCTAAATCTTTACAGCCGTCAAAAGCATACTCACCTATAGAGGTAATGGATGCAGGGATATTTATAGAGGTTAAAGCACAATCCTCAAAAGCATTATCGCCTATCTCGGTAACAGAGGAAGGTATCTCTATACTTGTTAAACCTAAACAGCCTGCAAAAGCATACTCACCAATAGCAGTAACAGAATAATCTACGCCACCTATATTAACTTCGGAAGGTATTACGACCTCGCCGCTAACATAATTTTCGTACATAGATTTGTAAGTTACTTCGGCAGTGGTAGAGGATGTTATATTATAATATAGTTTGTTATTCTTATATACTGTATCTCTTACGGTGTCGATTTGTACCTTTATAATGGTGTCTCTATCGAAAGTCGTTAGGTTAATAGTTACCAAACTATCGCAACCATTAACGGTGGTGTAAGTATATGTATATGCACCAGTAGTAGTAAGAGCCGTAGTATTATAATAGAATGTGTCGCCTTCGAATATAGACTGATTGATAGTCTTATTGTACGTAGGAGTAACTACTAAGTTAAGTGTAGTATTAGTGTTGCAACCATTAGCGTTAGGTGTGTTAGAGAAATAAGTACCTGATGTGGATAGGGTCTTACCGTCGAAAGTGTAGGTCTCGTTATCGCAGATAGTATCGTTAAGGGTTATGGATAGAGTGTCAATAGAAAAGATATTGTTACCAAAATGGTTAGCAAAGTTAGTATTGTTCTTATAACTTTCAATAGCCTCGCAAGGTACTAATAAGATTTGGTTTGTACTGTCAAAAGTGTAAATAGATATGCTTGGTGGGGTAGTGCTTTTGCAAATTACAGTATCTAAATTGGTACAGCCATTAAATACACTATACGAAATCGTAGTAACCGAAGAAGGTATCTCTATACTAGTTAAACCAACGCACCCCCCAAAAGCATTTGATTCAATCTCGGTAACCGTAGAAGGTATTATGGTATTCTTACAACCTGCTATTAATCTATTTTCATCCGTACGTATAATAGCATTACAATCGTCTTTTGAATCAAAATACGAATTACCATCTACTGACATACTAGATAGATTAGGACAATTGCTTAAAATACCATTCCCAATATACTCAACACTTGAAGGTATTTTTATACTTGTTAGAGCGGTGGAAGCAAAAGCGTATGGTGCAATTGTAACAAGCGAAGATGGTAGATTAATACTTGTTAGACTACTACAGCCCTCAAATACGTTGTTACCAATATAAGTAACCGACGGCATATTAACGTTTGTTAGACTACTACAATTCTTAAAAGCCGCATCGTTTATATCTGTAACCGTAGAAGGTATATCTACACTTGTTAGTCCGCTACAGTTCATAAAAGCAGCCAAGCCAATCTTTGTAACTGTATAAGTAACGCCACCGATAGTAACCTCAGAAGGTATCGTTACGTCTCCGCTAATATAATTCTCCCCATAAGTCTTATAAGTTACTTCGGCTTCGGTAGAGGATGTGATATTATAATAAAGTTTGTTATTCTGATATAAGGTATCTCTTAGGGTATCGATTTGTATCTTTATAATGGTATCTCTTACCATAGTAAAGAGGTTTAGGGTTACTATGCTATCGCAACCACTTATTGTTTGCAGATTAGCAACGTATGTGCCTTCTGTAG
>CAVAII010000071.1:0-18294 GCA_963588535.1 Erysipelotrichaceae bacterium
AGGTCACCCTGCGACATTCTGGATTGTATAAAAGTTTTTTTTTCCCTTATTAACATATTATAACAATCGTGCCAATTTACTGTTTTTTTCGTATTTTTGCCATCAAGACCCATCAGCCAGGAATCATGCCATCCGTATTCAAATTTGTTTCTCCACGAAGCGTACGTCACTTCGCCTATCTTGGGCTCCAGCATCTTGATATAAGCCCGCCATGCGTGCATGGAAGGGACACAGTGGCAAAAGAAATCCATCAGTACAAAGTTTTCTTCGCAATGGAATTGACGCACCATTCTCCGGAAGGAGTCTATTTGACAAGGAGTTCCCGTAACGAGATATTTCTGTCCTCTACGCTTTATCTCCTTAAACGCTTGCTCTGTATAGCTTTGTATGTATTTACTCCCGATGGACGGCACCAGCTCTTCAACGGTAGTGGCTATATAATGTTCAGCCCGTTGATTGACGACATCATAACGGCACCCCACCACGTGATAGCCTTTTTCAATGCATTGCCTACCTATTTCAAAACCGATGCCGCCACTGGAACATTTCCTTCGCACGTCTTCATCATTACTCCAGGCAGCCCAAGCATTCATTTGCGACTCACTTGGCTGAAGCGCCCTTTCCTTATGATTGAAAGCACACACATTCAAACAAACGCCGCATTCAACACATTTGTCCTGTTCGTCAATGTGCGGTTCGTAAAATCCATCCTTGTTCAATCGTACAGTTATGATATCCTTAGGACAAGAAGCCGAGCACACACCACAACCGAAACAGTCGTGAATCTGCGAAACATTACATTTCATAAACTATGCGTTTTAGGTTCAAATATGCCTGTTCCTCGGAAGAGGCTTTTGTGTCGATGGTGTCATATATTCGCCTGGAGTTGCCATTCAATAAAAGCTGCAGCATCTTTTCTGCCACTTCGTCGACATTGTAGCAATCCGAAACCATATCATCCTCCGACAATTCCATAATCGACCCCGCTCCGACAACATTTGACATCAACAAGGAGCAATTGCAGTTTAATGCATCCGCCGAGACAAGGCCAAAAGGCTCTGCGACAGAATCAACGACGAACAGAGATATTTTGTCCAAGGCGTTGTAATAATCTTCCTTGTCCAAATGTCCCATAACTTTCACAAACGGATAATGCGTTATATCTTCGTTGTCTTCATAAAACCTGCCGAAAACATACACATGACATTCGTATCCCTTTGCAATCAGTTTCTCTACAGCCTTACAGACGGTGCTGTTGTTTTTGATAAACCGGTTTCCGCCACTTACTGCTATAGAGAACGATTCTTTCTCGACGTTCTCCCTCCTATGCAAGGACACTCCGTTGTTTACGTATGTTATCTTATCTGAATATTGGGGGTATTCTTGTTTTACCCAAAGAGAGTATTTCTCGGAAACGCAGACTATACGCCTGGAATATTGTAGAATATCACTTTCTATCTTCAACGATCTCTCAGTCGTTTTAAGGCGGTTGATTTTTGCCTCATACCAGCGGCTGCCATGCATTAAGTATATAACCTTCTTACCGAATAGCTTGAGCAAAGAGAACTCCAATGGAGACAGGGAACCCGAAACTACCACAATCGGATAGAACAACATTCTGAAGCGCTCTAACCTTCTCAATATTCTATTTGACGAATGAATATATGCCATGCAGGAATCGCAATGTCGGACAAGGCTTCGGTTAACATTAGAAGGCCCTGCATTCATTTGCCAACTGCCCAATAGGAAGAATTTCTTAGTCATAATTTAATCTTGATTATTTGGGGATTCCGTGCTTATTTTTGCAGTTGAATCCCTTTCGTACTTATTTCAACTATGCCGCCACTTGCGAAGTCATAGTCCCTGGGAATCCGATAGAATCCGCTGCGCCAATAGTTGTCAGTCTGCAAATACTGTGTCTTTTTGAAGAAAAGGAAATGTAAGTATATCTTACCCCCCCGGCTATGATTTTTGATATTTGCCGTGTCGGACATTGAATGTCTCCAGTATGCAAATCGTATGTACATACACTCTCCGGGGCAGGCA
Source organism: Erysipelotrichaceae bacterium (assembly GCA_963588535.1). Lineage (GTDB taxonomy): Bacteria > Bacteroidota > Bacteroidia > Bacteroidales > P3 > Scybalousia_A. The sequence goes on from CAVAII010000071.1 coordinate 2,047, forward strand.
CAAACGAGGTAAAGTATTCCTTCATGTATACGGACGACTTAATCCAGGATACACACCGCCCCAACTTGTCAAACCAATAGTAACGTGAGTTCGGAGAAGTCAGCCGTCTAATCAACGTATAGTATATTTTTTTCGCAAGTTTGTATTGTAGCGGCATAGCGACGCTGGTGAACCACCGTTCGTCCATACCGCGATTCCGGTCTTCGCAGAGCATTTCCTTCCAATCCGGAATCTTGAAACATAGACGCGTATAGGCGGATTCCTTTCTAATCACCGTGAAATGCCCAGCGATACGGTCAACATGGGTAGTAAGAACGTCATTGCGCTTCATATTGTGTTCGTTCAACAGCAAAGAAAGGTCGCCATAGATCAAATCGATATCACCGAATCCCCACCATTCATAATCCCGAATGTCGTCCTCATGCACGACGCCATAGAAGGCCTTGAGGTCACAGAGCTTATAGGCATTTGACGGACAAAACGTTATGCCTAGTCTGCGGGAAACAAACTTGCAATATTCATCAAAAGTCATTTGCTTGAACACGGTGTTGTAATATGTCTTCTCCGGAATCTCGCAATCGGTATAAAAGAGAAAGTCGATATTCTTTTGACGACTACAAGAGAACAAATATAGATTTATCCATTCTGGCCATTTCCCGAAATAAGGAATGATAAGTGCGACTTTGTTCATATATAGAAATTTGAAAGTTAAAGGACTTTTGTTATGGTACCTGGCTTAACGGCTTTAACCTTTACCGAACAGCATCAAGACGTGTTTGCAAAATCAACCGAATTCGCTCATTTTAATATCTTCCTTATTGAATTAAAGAACGGCTTAAGCACCAAAAGCTTTATTTTTTCTTTACGCAAACTCTTGCTCACGGCTTTTGCAAATCCAATCTGAGGATACGAACTTATGAAAGCATTGTGACTGCTTCTTTTCCGGCTTGGTGACTGCAACTGTCCATTGCCGATTATGGCCTCGATAGGGTCTCGTTGTACGCAAGTCATTTCATCTTTGACGGTATTGAAGAATCGACATCCCTTTTCTGTATTAAGCAAAACTGCTGAGACTCCTTTACCATGTTCAAATGGGGTGTCATTGCCTAAGCCCCAAAAGTCGGAAATCGTAATGTCTCCTACTCTCGCGGCTGTGGCATATCTGCATGTGTAGCAACTCTCTCTAAACGTAAGACAAGAGAGAAATCCAAACATATACGGGTCTTTATATGGCTTCCGAGCGAAGCTCGAATATGGTTGGTTCTGTTCACAGAACCAACCAAATTCAATTCTTGCAGAATTGAATTTGGTCGTAGGCTTCGCAGAAGGCACTTTTCGCCGAAAGGCGACTTTTATCTTTTCGCCATCTTTTTCGGAAGTATATAGTCGGATGTTGTCATTGAGCATTTTCTGTGAAGGAACGCCATGGCAAACGAGGTCTACTGTGATAAGATTGTCGTAATCCTTGCGTAAGAAGCCCTTCAGACCAGCCACTTGACAAGGCGTACCTGTGAAAAGAACCAGATGTTCAGTGTCCCTCAAGTCATTCTTAACCTGCTCATAAACTTCGCCTACCAGACTTTGCACATATTTCGAGCCTCTCAACTGTTCGATGCCATCCTCTGTGTTGACACGTAAGTGATGCACATGAAAGATATCTTTACCTGTACATCCATATACTACGCCACCTTCATCTATGATTTTTTTCATGAACATCGTAGCTGCTCCACCAGATGCACTCTTAAGCAACTCGTCTTCTCCTATTATCGCAGTAGCATAACAGTCTGCCGGATAGTTTAACGCAGGTTTCGTATTCACGGGGCACGACTTTTGACACAAGCCACAGCCGATGCATTTCGTCTCGTCTATATGCGGATAGAAGAAACCACAAGCATCTTCTACCATAGTTATGGCGTTTTGCTTACATGCATTAAAGCATGCCGAACATCCTGTACACTTCTTCTGGGGACAAATATCTTTTATTGTATTCTCAGATTTCATTGAGCGAATGGATTAGGAATTGTTTTGAAGTAGTTATATATGGTTGTAACGCTTCTTTCACGTTGTCAAAATTAATGGTAGGCAATATCTCTATTTTGTCCGTACCACTTTCGTCTATGATTCTGTCTGGCATACCCATCATGGACATCAGATGATAGATGCGTGAGTTCAGGCTTTTTGCGTTATCTGTCTCTTTAAATCGTTTGAACAATACAAATTGTCTTTCAAAGATTGTAGAGAATATCGTGCCGTGGAAAGAGTCTGTAAACACGCATTCCGCATTTCTTATTGCTGAGAGGAACTCTAGTGGGCCACCTGTAATCAATTCATCTGCCCATTGTTTGTAAGTTCTATGAATATAGAAAGCAACAAGTCGCAATCTATGTTCTGACGCATATTTCCGAGCCACATCAATGTATGATTGATTTGAAGTCAGGAAATACACAAGCAAATACCTTTTTGAATTTATAAGTTGCTTACTGCTGGCATCTGCTATCTTTGTCCATTCTTGCTTATCCAATAAGAGCGTCGGGTCAACTACCAGTTCAACTTTTTTGTCAGTAAGACTTTGGAGAACATTTTGCGCTTGCGGCTCCCTTACAGATATAGCGGAAAAATCTTTTATAAGAGACCTATAAATAGGTCGCTTATTGTCTGGCAGGTAGTTTGCGCCAGAAGGAGCATATGCTATTTTGGGCTTGTCAGTGAAGTACGCGAAATAATACCATCTTCGCGCCTCATGTATGCCTGCAATACTCCAAATCTGGTCACTTCCGCAAACAAAAGCATCGTAACGTCTTGATACAACATTCTTGTCATTAACATCACTGTCAACCTTCAGAAAATGCAATTTGAATTCATCGAAGCGTGCGTCCCCCTTACTTTTGTTTAATAAGAAGTGTCTGTAACATGGATGGAATCTCTTTATTGCATTTTTTATGGCAGATTTCCAATCGACTTTATAGAATATAATATCCCTATCGTCAAGTATGCTACACTGATAGCCTAATGATGTTATCGTTTTCTGTAAAGCATACGCTTGCAGGAATGTTCCGAAATTATGCCAAGAACACCATGTGACAATCGCAATTTTTTTCATAGTTATTTTGTTGGTATAAACTTGTTTTTTATTTTCGCTAAGGTTTTTATTACGAAAGACCTTTCATCGGCATTCATACCCAAATAGAACGATGTAAAGCAAACACTAGCAACAGCTATTGTAGCTACAACGATAAACGAGACAAAAGTGTCGTCAGTAAAGATGGCGCAACCAAAAGGGATTATGGAAGCAGTAATGGTTACCAATATAATCTGCCATACCACATTTTTGAAAAATTCAGAGCCCGGCATATCCACTATTGACTTCATTAGCCTCAAGCGAACATATATAAGCACTGCTTGGATGGATATATTCACGTAAACAGTAGCAATAGGCGAAGCTCCGCACTTTAACACCAGATAAGACAGTGGAAAGTTGAGGCAAAGTATGGATGATATAATTATTTGATAATTACGTATATTGCCATTTGCCCAGACAATCTTAGGAAGCAGATTGGATACAATTGTTACCAATGAAGCAACAAGTGTAAGTTGACAAAATTGAGTCGAATATTCTGGAACCTCTTTTAGCCAAAGATGTAGAACATAATCCATTTTCAGCATCAAAGGAAGCGATAATGCGAAAAGCAGATAATAAGAAAAGCGAGAGCTTCGATAAACGAGTTTTTTCATATCTTCTATTTCGCTGGCCGCATAATTCTTGATAATCTGAGGATTTACTGCAGTCTGAAAATTGCTCACGAATCCAGACACAGCTCCATTGACTTGGTTCGCAAGTCCTCTAGCTGCATTCACCACTGGGCCAAAGAAAGAGTTGAGTATGATGTTCACACCTGGACCTGTGAGTGACCACGCCAATTCAGAAATCATGCTCCAACCGGAAAAAGAGATAAGTTTGTGGAATAGAGTCCAATCCTTTACCAATCGGAATTTGACTTCCTGGAATTTCTTCCGGCAATATGTCATATATACCAACATAATAAAAACTGTAACCAGTGCAGTCAATACAGCATACAATTTCAACCTATCGAAGTTACCAATTACAAGCAAATAGACTATAAGAAGCCTCAATATCACTTCTATAATAGATATATAAGCAAAGATGCTCATCCGCTCCTTGGCTATAATCATAGAGTTGAAGGGCACTTGGAAGATGGTGAACAGCGTCGTGATAATTGAACATTGCAATACCCAATTGGCTGCCACTAACCTGTCCGAAGGTATGTTCATGTGTGTATTGAGATACCAAACACCTCCAATCTCCATGACTATTATCATGATTAGAGCAATGGCAAAATGAACATATATCGACACGCAAAAGACACGGTTTATCCGTTCGCTATCCTTGCGACCCATTTCGTAAGTTAGGAAACGCATTACAGCGTTTGACATGCTACCTTTTAGAAAAGACAGCATTGCAACTATTCCACCTACAACATTGTAAATGCCATAATCAGTGATGCCAAGATACTCCAATATCACCCTACTTGTGAAAAGCTTCATCCCCATCATAAAAAACATGCGGATGTAGAGCATTAGGGTGTTCTTTGCTATGCGTTTGTTATTGTCTGAAGTTTGAGACATATATTCTTTGTTATTCTCTAAAAGAGTGAAAATCTGTACATAAATATAGGTCACACGCGCCTATTGGAACAACAGGTCCAACTAAATATCAACTTACCCAAGATATTCCACTCTTCTAGTTGAGCATTCGTCAAATCACTGTTCTCTATAGTTTGCCATAGATTGCTTGTCAATGCAGAATCTAACAATTTGCGACCAATTCCAGGAATGAGAGCGCCATAGGTAGAAGAATCCAAATTTTTATCTTTAACCATTTTGTCAACGACATCCCAATCAATGGGTTTACCCTCGTAATTCTCAAGGTTCTGTTTCCAATAATTTCTTACATTAGAATCGTGAAGAATTGAGAGCTTCAAGCCGTTCTTCAAATCGAAATAAGACCAATCGAAAGATTTTAGGTGCGCTACTTCATTGTTATTTTCCTGAATTATCTTGTAAGGTATTAAGTTCTCTACCTCCATAACGTTGATAGGAATATAATAGTCAGCATTAACCCGATTGTGGGTTAAGAACTTTACTCCTTTAGCAGTGCCCCCTATCTTGTCATTGGAGGCTTTCTTGTCACTGTCAACAACGACAAGCACAAAATTATTCTTGAGAATAGAGGTATTTTTCAACTCATCGCCGATAGTTGAGCCTCCACCGCTCCATCCCTCCATCGAAACATTCATGTTATTGAGGTGATTACTCTTCTTAAAGTGATTCGTAATCTTCGCGTATATTCCTTTATCTCGATAGTTCTCTGTCGCCAAGTGCGTACTTACCGAAAAAAGGAAATTAGGCACATCGAACGGGTTGACAAAAAGAATTTTTCCGTTTCTTGAGCTCGGTTGTTTGCTTATAATCGCATAGACCTCTAATGTGTCAATGAGGCTTTCATCATCATACCTTTCCACGCTCAGTTTTTTTAATTCTGGCTGTGAATTTTCATCCAAGGCGGCTAGCAATTTGTTCATTTCGTCAGGAGATAAGTCATGAGGCACATAGACTTTATGGTAGTTCATTCGTGACGAAGTCATTAGTTGCCGTAACACGTCTATGGCCCTCACCCGGTCTGGATCCTGACTTCCTGCCTCCGTCTGTAGTATAACATCTACTACATCTCTTTCTACTTTAATAAACATCTTCTGACAAAAATCCTGTAGGCCAGTGGTCTATAAAACCACGTTCATTATAATATGCTTCTTCAATATAGTTCTCATAGCCTTCGGCTGCGGCATTAAAGAGGACTACATTTACCTTATCCTTATCCAACTCTTTATGCTCTATTTGAATACCGACAGAGTTGAGTATCGATTCACTATGTGTCTCGATGATAAACTTTATATTTTTTTTATTTTCACTTTCAACAACTTTGGCAAGCATTGTGCCAAACTTTGCTTGCATACGAGGATGCAAATGCAGTTCTGGCTGTTCGATGACAATAAATTTTGGGACGTCATACATAGGTTCATAGAACATCGGTCTATAAGTTCTTAAAGAATCCCAAATCATAGTGACAATAGGGAGTAACTGCGTATATCCGAAACCTGCATCAACTAGGTTTCTTTGTCCTTTTTCTCCTTCTTTTATTTGAAGTTCAACATGCCCTTCGTGGGTCTGAGCGAAAATGGAAAAATTAAACAACTTTGATGTCCATTCTCTAAATCTTTCCATTTGTTGTTTGGATAAATTAGCTAAATACATCGCCAAATTCTTTCCGTCAGAATCTATCTCATTGACTGCATAGTTTTGATAACGATAATACCTTTCTGTAGTTACTCGAAGCGGACGGACATAAGTAATATTGGAACTTACGTTGTATAAGTAAAAATTAATATTGTCAATAATATCATTCAAATGAAGAAGAATATACAAGTCGTTGAGAAGTGACACATCTCCTTGTGGCTTTATTGTTCTTAGATAATTGAAACATGTCTCTTTGTCTTGCATATAATTCCACTCCGTGTCTAAAACCTCTTGCTTGCCATCTTTATCAAGACCTAATTCCTCTTTTATTAATTGAGCGGCTGTTTTCATTTCCGCTGAATATAAAACGTCATTTTCGCCTTCATAAATACGAGATATTAAACGTATCTGATAGCTAATCAAAGATAATCGAAACTTTGTCGCAATATCTCTATTGTTTATTTTGACTTTGGCATTTCCATCCTCTGATATTTCGATTTGCACGTCTTGATCAAAGTATTGAATTCTCAAAAAAGACAAATAATCTTCAGCGTTCTTTCCTTTTGCCGATATCTTCAAATTGACGGTTATCTCTGTTTTGACATTTTGTTCTGTCGATTCTTTATTTTCGCCTTTCTTTTCGCGTTTTCGACGTTGAAAACTCATATCGCAAGCATAGGTGAAACATATTTCGATATCCCCTTCTCCATTACGTACGGTGTTCTTGAAATCCTTAAAGTCTACATCGTTGGAATACCATAAGAATGTTCCATTTCGATTGACCCCCAAGCTCTGTTTCAGCAAAGGAAAAAACTTCAAAAAGGAACTCTTACCGCTGCTGTTAGCACCTACCAGAAATGTCAAGGGCTTCAGCTTTACAATGCCTGTATCTTCAAAGCATCGATAGTTTTTTAACCGCAATGTATCCATACTTGTTTGTTTTTTCTATTCGACTTCATTTGTGTCCACTAAAAACAATGGACGAGTTAAAATTGAAATTATCACATTAATTTCTCTGCCGTTTCTCAGTTGACAGATACAATTTGCTGCTTTCACTGAGTCTTTCGTCGGCAACTATACACATGAAGTTCTCAAGTGTATATCGACGGTAGAACTTGATGAAACCCAAATAATAGAGATAGGTCGCTAAGAAGAGAACAGGGAGTGCCCAGATTGCCGCCCAATCTACCTCTGCATCAAACTTTATAGTCTTAAGTTCTGCAATGAGAAGGTAAATAAAGATAAAGTTACTCAATAGGCTAATGCTCCTTAGGAAACCATATAAAGCTACATAGTTGTCATATTTGCGTACGTGAGCCGGATAATATAATTGCAATATTCATATTTTTAATTTCAATTCTTGTCGTTCCACTGTAATTCTACCTACGTTTGGTAAATTCTGGCATTACTCTCTGCATAATGTCACATCCTTTCTACGCACCGCAGCAGGATTGCCGGCTATAACAGCGTCCGACTCCGTAAACCTTTTGGTGCAAAGTGTGTTGGCTCCGACAATACATCCGTCAGGGATGACGCTGCCCTTGAGTATGACGCTGCGCGTGCATATCCATACATTATTGCCAACAACAATCTCCTCTGTGCAAGGCAATACACGACCCGTCTTGGTGTCTTGCATGGAATGCCAGTCGGTGTCCATAATCAGCGTTTCCCATGAGGTGAGTACATTGTCTCCGAAATTAATTCTTTTCTTGCAGACAATCTTACCCTCAGCAGTATTGCAGTAATTTTCACCAAATGTGACAACCGCTCCCTTCTGCACACTCAATGCACTGCCATGTCCGAGAGACACCTTTCCGTTGAGAACAATTGTACCATCGAGTTCAAGTATACTCCTCGAGTATTTCTTGTCGTATATACCTACATTGCCAAAACCAATCTTCAGCATGGCAGGTTTTACCCCCCCCCTTTGAATTATCTTTACATTCCCTTTCAGCGACTGAACCTTGGTGTTATACCGCACAAAAACGGGCAACAGGAGAGCGTCCTTTAGCGAAAATAAATGGAAACAGACCCAAAGACTCTTGGGAATGGACAATATTTTTTCAAGCGATGGTTTCATAATGATGTTGTTTTAGAACTATACTGACTGATTATCTCCACAAGGAGGTTCTTGATTTTTAGGATCACTGAAATATAAATCAATTTCATTCAACAAATCATTTGACAATTTTTGAGATGGTAAAGATTTAACTTGCATTTTTAAATTGTCTTAGCGCTCAAATTCTGGTTTGACGCAAACTGTACAAATGATTCATCTTTAGAAATTTACATTCAACGCTTTCCACAATCCTTTGTGCAGGATAATTCTGTTATCCTTGGTAAAACTAGAGTTCCTATTCCTGTATTTAAAGGAAAATCTAGATTCTTTTCCATCCTTATATGGATACACATTCCCTATAGCACTACAGTTATACAATACATTCAACACGATATCGGCATTGAACTTATCATCTAGTTGTAGAACTTTAAACGCTTCTGAAAATTGGCTATAAGAAAATTCACGTTCTCTAAAGGATGAAAGTATGTTGATAATCTGGTCTATCTTGTCATATGGTATATATCCTACCATTTCATCTTTAATTTCGGGCAGGAAATAATCACTTGAATAACATTTTATACCTTCATCAATTGCTTTTTTATCTACCTTAGGTGTGTTGCAGTGCTCTTGTATAAATATCAGCAACTGGAGGAAATCTCGAGGCGTATGCCGAGTCATATCAAGCAATGCCGAATAGATATCTTTGGAATTATATCTACTAGGAAAGAATTCTTCTATTACATCTTGCACATCTGGATATACCAAACGCCCCCTCAAATTGACGATATCAATAAGACCACAATCTTTTTGAGTATCTTCTCCCTCTTTGTACCATGAAAAAATGAAAGAGCAGTCTCTTCTTATCTTATTTTTATTTGCATCGGGCATTCTTTCAAATATATCTGTTCGACAAAGGACAATTATCTTATATAGCAAATTATTCCTGCGGAAATAAAGATTTAAATCTTTTGCTTCATTAATCAAAGCTGCTATTGATTGATATTGGATTTCTCTCTTTGTTAAAATATCATCCAAACCATCTATAACTAGAAAGTGTTGATGCATTTCCGCAAAATTGCATATAACATCCTTAATATAATCAATAAGCCACACAATAGATATTTGAGCATTCTCCTTATTTGTCGTTTGAGTGTATCTAAAATTCTTAAGTGAAGCTTGAAACGTTTTAGATGTCGTCTTTGATACAATTCCAGATATATTAATCAAAGGAAATATACCCGATTGTGTCATGAAATCTGTTATTGTCAATAGCCTACAATCTTGTGTTTGGTTCGCATCATCATCCTTAAGCAAGGTCGAGAGCATCTGAACTAAAAGCAACCAACGCCATGACACTTTTAATTTGTTTTCCAGTTCATCATCGCCGGATACAATCTTCGAGAATAACTTGTAGGGGAAATCTTTTAAAGACTGCTGCTCAACACAATAGTCCGAAGATGATGATAGTTTTAGATGTTCTGAGAAAGCTGATTTCCCGGCTCCCTTATACCCTAGGATAAGAAATGCAGAAGTATCGCAAACATGCTTAACGATGTCGTCTATCTCATAATATCCTTGGGTTAGCAAATCCGGACATTCTACGCCCTCCTCTTGAGCATCTGCTTTACCAAAATTGATATTTCGAAAATCCATATTCTTTAGTATTTATGAATAATATGTCATTGAAAGGCGAATCTCCGTATTAGTCTATTTGCCTATGTGTACACATTTGTTTTATCATTTACTATACGTCACGCGGCAGAAGACTTTCCGACGAAACTCGTCCAATCCCTTCTCTTCCCAATCTTTCAACACCTTTTGTTTCTCCGACTCGGAGAAACAGACAGGCGCGGGCTCTTTTATCTCACCGATGGCACTCTTACTGGTCGTGACTTAAAGGAATCAGGCATCCGAAAGGACCTTGTCCTTGGAGCAACAATCCCATCCTCATGCCACTTAGCGTGTATCTTCCCATCACCTTCCGGCACAAGCGGATCTCGGTGCATACCGCCTACTAGGCCAAATACCGGCCGGTCTGTTTCCTCCATAAATTGCAATCCGGAATCGTATCCGGAAGGACTGTCAACACTGCCATACATGTAGTTCTTCATCAGCGACTGTCCAATCAGCTTTGTATCTATACAAGGCCTTTCTTTCCCCTCAGAAATGTACTTTCTGGCAATAATGTCGTCCAAGACTTTGTGCCATTGCCCATCAGTAAGTCGCTTAGTCAACGAAGCCCAGGGCATTTTTCGGCGGCTTGTGATGTGATATCCCATCTGCCGCAATGCCTCCACCCGCTTGTTGATGCTTATCTTGTCTCCAAACATTCTGGACGCACGACTTATCGCTTCGCTCGAAAACGTATTTGCTGCAGCTATCGCTTTAGCCGTAATCGAGATTTCGTCCTCATGCCACAATTCTTGGCCTTGACGGAAATGGTTATATACCCTAAGCGAGTCGTCTTTCGCATAGCTGAAGGAATACAAGTATCCGCTGGCCAAACCTTCCCGCCCGACATGGTATGCATATCCTCTCTGTTTGCCTGGGCGCTCAAAAGGCTGGAGGCCAATGACTTGGATTCTGTCAGAAAAGACTCCGAACGGTTCTTTAGTGTCTGAATCGCAAGAAAGAACGGCATATATATAGCCGATATATTCACGGTCATCTTCCTTAGGCTTGTACGTATCCGTCATCCTATCGTAATCGCACATGGCGAAGAACATGGCAATGTCGATGTCTGAGGTGATGTCCAACACATCTGTCTTCAGCCCGTAATGTTGTGCCAACCCGACATAGTCGACAACATAGTCATGTGCTTCAAAGCGTTTCGTTATCTCATATTGTTCCAAGAACAAACGAAACTCCGCGATGCGGACTTTCTCGACAAACAACTGGTCTTCTGTCAGCTCTTGACGATAAAGCGAGGGCAGACATCTGCCGTAGTATTGACCCTGGCCTCGATATAAAACTCCATAATCCAAGGAGGTGGGAAGCAGGATGTGGCCTTTCTTGCCTGCAAGTCTTACCTTCTCGAACTTGCCGCGCGGGGGTTTCCACCATGGATACTGATTATAGATGTACGCGCGCGACTCTTCGAACCACCTGATGTCACTAACGAGCTCCTGACAGGAATCGTAATGTCGCTCCGGAGGAACTACACATATCGGATAATAGTTGGTGGCATTGTCCTGTGTCATATAGTGTGGTGCGGCGCTATGTCATTATATTTTCGCTTCGCTCTTGAGTGTTGCAGATTGTACGTTGCTCAGAGGGCCTAATTCGTAGCCTCAAGTTATGGCTATTTAGCTTTATTTTGCCTTGTCTCTTGCCGGCAACGCGAGAAACAAAACCGCGCCGGAGGAAGGCGGTGGTTTCTAATTTGCTAGATTTGCGACCCTAGACGCTCAAAATTAAAGAAAATGATAAGAAGTGAAACGTAACGCATTATGTATAAGGTTGTTTAGTGGAGTTGTCAATTTGCAGTTGTTTTACCCTTTTCCACTTGCTATGCTCTTATTTTGATATTTTTTGTTCCTAGTTTGTTTCTTGTTTTCGAGTTTAATTTATAACTTTGCGCTATAAAAGAAACTCAAATAAGAAGCAAATGGCTAAGACGAAGAAACAAACAAAGGCAAAAGAGCCAATACGTCTTCGCATGAAAGACTTGGCTAACGGGAACAAGAGTTTGTACCTCGACATCTACAAAGATGGCAAACGTACATACGAGTATCTGAAGATGTACCTCGTCCCCGAAAGGGACGAGATGACCAAAAGGCAGAATGAAGCGACCTTGATTGCGGCAAACACAATCAAGTCAAAACGCATCATTGATTTGGCCAATGGAGAGGCAGGTATTAAGACAGAGAAAGAAAAGGAAAAAATCCTCCTGTTGGACTGGCTGAAGACTTTTGGTGAGAACCAACAAAGGCGAGGCAAAAAGGATAGTTATCAGATTAAGGTCACGATGAACATAATAAAGGAGTATGCAGGGCAGAAGGTGACACTTGACCAGATTGACAAAGCTTTCTGTCAAGGCTACATTGATTATCTGCGTACAGAGTACAAACCAGGTAAGGTTGAAAGACTCTCAATGAACACAGCCTGCAATTATTACCGCGTACTGAACAGTGCTTTCAACGCTGCGGTTCGAGACGACCTGATGAAAACCAACCCCTTTACGAAAATCGCAAGCGCAGACAAACTCAAGCGTCCGGAAAGCAAGCGTGAATATATGACCATTGACGAGGTCAAGAAACTGATTGACACTCCAATGAGTAACAAGATGGTAAAATCCGCTTACCTGTTCTCCTGCTTCTGCGGATTGCGTATAAGTGACGTCAAGGGGTTGAAGTGGAAAGATGTGTTCATCGACGGTGACCAAGGGCGTTTGCAAGTAGTGATGCAGAAGACCAAAGCCCCCATTTACCTTCCTTTGTCAAAGCAAGCGATGAAATGGCTGCCCGAGCGTGGCGGCAAGACCGAGGAAGACCACGTCTTTGATCTTCCTACCGATAGTCAAATCAACAAAATGATTAAGCCATGGGCCAAAGCTGCAGGCATTGACAAGCTGTTCACTTTCCATACAGCCCGGCACACCTTCGCCACAATGATGCTGACACTTGGAGCAGACCTGTACACCACCTCCAAGTTACTGGGACACACGGATGTACGCATGACGCAGGTGTATGCAAAGATTATCAGCAAGAAGAAGGATGATGCCGTAAACTTGGTGAACAGCGTCTTCGATTAGTCTCAGCTGAAATCGTATAGCATACGCCCTAAAACGAACAAAGAAAACGAAGAGACGGCTCTGGCTACATACATTTCCATGCAGCTTGAGCCGTTTCGCTTATAATAATTACTCACTTAATAAAATCATTGCATTATGACCAAAAGCATGAAAGGTCATCTCTCTTTTTGAGAAATGCCAATTGAATCATGTGTGCTGTACCTCAGAAGAGGACATAACACACGAGTTGCAAACTCTGCTCGACCTGGCTCGAGTAGCCTACAAAGAAGAAGGTGTTCCTGACAAGAAGTCCGTATCCCGATTCATCGAGGACTTTGTCAACGAACAACGGTACATCGACTGTAGCAAGGCCTACTGCCAGAATTTCCATCGGCGTAATATCAACATCGTCGGTGGCATCCTTGCACGAAAAGACCTGTTGATGCGCCTCATGGAGCCGGACATCCTCACCATGAAGGACTGCGAGGATATCCTTCGTCAGTACAACACGACAGACGCTCCACCATCATCACATCCCTCTGGCGTCCCCTACACAGTTCCACCTCCACTTTCTTTTGGATGCACCCTTACTGATGAACAGATGGTTCGTATTTCGTCTATTGCGAATACGAATCGTCTGTTTTGCGTTTCTAAAGGCAAGACACTCGATTTGAAGTCACTCCTCCAATGCGAGGAAGGAGCCACTTTCGTTTCACACAACAACAGACTTGTCGCTATCTTATTCGACCAACTCAGTGAAAAAGGAATGATAAACACCAACTGGCAATACACCTTAGAGAAGAGTGGTATCCTCCTGTCGCGAACTGGCAAACCAGTAAAAGCAACCACGCTATCATCAGCGTTGTGTGGAATAAGGGAGAACCCTACAGCTGAAAGTAAAAAGTTCAAGAAAGAGCTTGAAAACTTCCTATTGATGTCAAAATCTGACATAAAGTAAACCAATTATGAGGCCAAACAGTGACAAGTGCAGTGATACTCTGACCTTGTCACTGTACCTCCCTTGGTTATATTTGTTTACGCCCGTAACTTTGCGGTCGTAACGCGGTAAAAAGTCAATAATGTAGAACAACAAAACATAGAAAAAGATGGAATTAACAAACAGAACCACCTATCTTGAACTCCTCAATGAAAGGGTGAAGGCACTGGAAACACTGATGCAAAAGTTTGGCAACCCCGACCACCTTCTCGAGCGAATCCAGTCGCTTGAGGAAAACATCTATCTGAACAAGAATATGTTCACACTTGAAGAAGCAGCCAAGTACCTCGGCGTCACAAAGAGTATGTTGTACAAGCATACGCACGAAGGCAGCATTCCCTGCTATCGGCCCAATGGAAAGATGCTCTACTTCGACAAAATAGAGATTGAAGCTTGGCTGCATCGCAACATGTCTGCCAACTACGAAGAGAAAACCGAGGTGCAGATGACCGCAGACAAGATGGTCGAAGAATATCTAAAGGAAGACAGAAATGGAAAACGAAGGAAGAAATGACCAGGGGTACACTGCCGGCCAGACCAGGTTGGCGCAGATGCTGAAGGATGCCACTATACACGCATCCGACACCTACTCCACACCACCGCAGATAATCTGGATTGAAGACTCCGTCATCGCCACGCTCGGCAACTTCAGTGCATCGGTCGGCAAAGCCAAGGCAAAGAAGACCATCAACGTCTCGGCATACGTCTCGGCGGCCCTGACCAATACAGAGGTGCTGAAGTACCGCGCCTGTCTGCCCGAAGGCAAACGCCGGATACTGTACATCGACACCGAGCAGAGCCGCTACCACTGCCACCATGTGCTGGAGCGCATCCTCAAGATGGCAGGACTCCCCACCGACACCGATGTCAACAACCTCGACTTCATCGGGCTGCGCGAGTACACCCCTGAGGTACGCATGCAGCTCATCGAGTTCGCCCTGGCTGACAACAAGGGATACGGTCTCGTCATCATCGACGGCATCCGCGACCTCCTGATTGACATCAATAATGCCGCAGAGTCGGTAGTAGTCATCAACAAACTGATGGAATGGTCGTCGAAATACAACCTGCACATCCACGGCGTGCTCCACCTCAACAAAGGCGACAACAACGTGCGCGGTCACATCGGTACGGAGATGAACAACAAAGCCGAGGCGGTACTCCTCATCAACAAGAGCGCCTCCGACCCGAACATCAGCGAAGTCAAACCCCTCCACATCCGAGAAAAAGAGTTCAAGCCATTCGCCTTCACCATCAACGACGAAGGACTGCCCGAACTGGCAAAAGACTACACCGACCCCGACGAACAGGAACCGAGAGCAAGGGTCACGTTCCAGAGTCTAACATTGGAGCAGCACCACGAAGCACTGTCCATCGCATTTGAGTCGCGCGCCATCAAGGGCTATCAGAAGATGTTGGCAACGCTGACCTCCGCTTACGAGCAAATTGGTTTCAAGCGAGGACGAAGCGTGATGGTGGATGGTCTGAAATACCTCATCAACGACCTGCAGCTCATCGTCAGACGGGACAAGACTTACTACTATCAAGCCCCTCCCGACGACCCGACACTCTTTGACGAGGAGGAAGAATGAAAACAAGTTTAGAAAAGCGGTTTAGATTGGCCGGGTGCCTATAGCGAAATGTCCAAACCAAACTGCTTTTCACCAAACAAAAAGAATGGAACAATGAATATTGAAGAAGCCCAAAACATCAGCATCGTAGAGTACCTCAAAGCAATTGGTATTATGCCGACCTTGGTGCGAGGCCGCCAATACTGGTACTGCGCCCCATACCGCAACGAAACCAAACCGTCGCTAAAAGTCAACATGGACCGGAACCGATGGTACGACTTCGGCACAAACGGCAAAGGCGACCTGGTAGAGCTATGCAAACTGCTCTATCAGACCGCCTACATCCCCGACGTGCTGGAACGGATATCCAGACAAGCGGAACTGTCTCACCTCCCCTGCACGCGATTCCCCGTCATCAAACCGCACACCACGGAGAAGGAAATCAGCCGTGTGGTGGTGCAGGAACTGACGCATCCCGCGCTCATCTCCTATATGCGCACGAGAAAGATTGACGCAGGGACAGCCATTGCCTATTGCCGGGAAGTGCATTACGTAGTGCGCCGAAAGCCTTACTTCG
>CAVAII010000072.1:0-12651 GCA_963588535.1 Erysipelotrichaceae bacterium
TATTCTGATGATTGGTCGTTTTATTCTGATGATTGGTCGTTTTATTCTGATGATTGGTCGAAATATTTTGATAAAAACAACACTTAGAAGTTTGCAATCGCCATCTTTAACTCTGTATCCAAATCAAGATACAATTTGTAGAAATACTTGTCATCGTAGAGGCTTTGTGCTATGTACCCTTTCATCAATTGTTTGATTTCGGCAGTCTCTTTGGATGATAACTTCTTGAGATTTACGCCGTTTTTGGCAGCAAAAGTCAACAAGTTGTTATAAACATTGTCCTGTACTTTGTAACGAAGGATAAAATCGTCACCATTTTTGTATGTTTTCAAATTAGCACGATTGTTATCTACATAATCGAAACAATATTTGTAAATCAAACCATTCTTAAATAAGGAGTTAAAATAAGTAGAATGCTTCAAAAGTGAATATGGCAAAGTAATATCTGGCTCTATTCCGCCACCGCCATAAACTGTTCTACCTTTTTTGGTCTTATATTTAAGGTTCTCGTCATGGCGTAATGTATCGGCATCGTTTTCTGCGTTAGCAAAACGATTAACAAAGTCCTCGAAATATTTTTCAGGGTCCCCCTTGATATAAGGTCGTTGAATACATCTACCACTTGGAGTATAATAACGAGCAATAGTTAGACGGATAGCCGAATTGTCGGGTAGAGTCTTTTGTTCTTGTACCAAACCTTTACCAAAAGTACGTCTGCCGATAACCTTACCCCTATCGTTGTCCTGAATACAACCACTAACAATCTCACTTGCCGAGGCACTCATCTCGTTTATCATTACTATTAGTTTGCCTTGCTCAAACAATCCGCCTTCTGTTGCGTAGGCATCTTTTCTACCTCTCAAACGTCCATCGGTATAAACAATCAAATCGCCCTTGCTTATAAACTCGTCTGCAATAGCAATAGCCTGATCAAGATATCCACCACCGTTATCACGCAAGTCAAATACTAATTGTTTCATTCCTTTGCTGTTAAGATCTTCAAGGGCTTGTGCTACCTCATCGTGAGAAGTTGATGTAAATTCTTCTAATTTGATGTATCCAGTATTAGCATTCAACATACCAAAATACCTAACGGCTTGCGTCTTAATTACATCTCGAGTAACAACATAATCAATCAAATGGTTGATACCTTTTCTTTTTATACCAAGTTTTACTTTGCTTCCTCGCTTACCTTTCAACAGACGAACGACAGTATCGTTAGTTATGTTTTTGGGTTGTCTCCCGTCCACTTTTACTATTCTGTCGCCTGCCAAGATACCGACCTTCTCGCTCGGACCACCACTTATCGTCCTAACAACGGCTATGGTATCGTCTACTATACGAAACTGCACGCCAATACCATCGAAATTGCCGTTAAGTGATTCGTTCTCTTTCTTGACTTCATCGGCTGTCATATAGACACTATGAGGGTCCAACTCGGTTAGTAAAGCCCTAATAGCGTCATCGGTAAGTGAATCACCATTTATATTGTCTACATATTCTTTGTTAATCAAATCCAAGATATAGTTAATCTTATTTGCTTTGGAATATAGATTAGCAGCGGGGTTTTGAGCCTTGGACAATACAAAATAACCGACTGCCATACCAATTATAATTGATATGGCAACGATTAATGGTATGTAAGAATTCTTTTTCATTGATTATGCGAAAAATTTGTTATTCGCTCCAATTTTTTAGTTCTTCTAATTTCAAAGGGGCAATATCTAATTTATTCTTTTTTCTCAAACCATTCAAATCATTAAATAGTTTGTTAAGATTTGCTTTCTTCAAGGCGTCCATATTACCGATACCTGCTTTTTGTAGCAAATCTATCCATTGCTGTGGTATACCTTTGGCTACGAAGTCTTCGTTTGAAGAAGTTGCTTGTTGTACCTCTGGTTTCATTTGAGGGAAGAACAAAACATCTTGTATAGAAGGTGAATTAGTCATCATCATTGCCAAACGATCTATACCAATTCCCAAACCACTTGTAGGAGGCATTCCGTATTCTATTGCACGTAAGAAATCTTCGTCTAATACCATGCTCTCAGGATCACCTCTCTTGCCCAATTCTAATTGTTCTTCGAAACGTTTTCTTTGATCTATCGGGTCATTTAACTCACTATATGCGTTGCAAATCTCTTTACAATTACATACAGCCTCAAATCTTTCTACCAAACCCTCTTTTGTACGATGTTTCTTAGCCAATGGAGACATCTCAATAGGGTAATCGTATATAAATGTTGGTTGAATAAGTTTGCCTTCGCAAGTCTCACCAAAAATTTCATCGATTAACTTGCCTTTACCCATAGTATCATCGATAGGAACATTAAGTTTTTGAGCCGTTTGTCTCAATTCCGCTTCGTCCATATTGCTAATATCTATACCAGTAAAGTGTTCTATTGCCTCATACATAGTATAGCGTTGCCAAGGACGTTTGAAATCTATAACATTCTCGCCAACCTTTACTTTTGTCGAGCCATGCAATGCCAAAGCAATCCTTTCAACCATCTCTTCTACGGTATCCATCATCCAGAAATAGTCTTTGTAGGCAACGTATAACTCCATCTGAGTAAATTCTGGGTTATGGAAACGATCCATTCCTTCGTTACGAAAGTCTTTTGAGAACTCATAGACACCATCATAACCACCAACGATTAGTTTTTTAAGATACAACTCGTCAGCTATACGCAAATATAAATCCAAATCTAAGGTATTGTGATGAGTCTTGAAAGGTCTTGCAGAAGCTCCGCCATAGACTGGTTGCAAGATAGGAGTCTCTACCTCCAAATAACCTTTTTCGTTAAGATAGTTACGCATTGTGTCGACCAATAGTGTTCTCTGTACAAAGGCTTTTTTAACCTGTGGATTAACTATTAAGTCTACATAACGCTGACGATATCTCTGCTCAGGGTCTGTAAATGCGTCGTAAACAACTCCATCTTTCTCTTTAACGATAGGTAGAGGACGAACACTCTTACATAATACTGTCAATTGCTTTACATGTACTGTTATCTCACCCATTTTAGTACGGAAGACAAAACCCTTTATACCTATTATATCACCTATATCCAATAGTTTCTTGAATACAGTGTTGTACATAGTCTTATCTTCTGTCGGACAGATCTCATCTCTATTTATATAGAGTTGTATCTTTCCTTTGCTGTCTTGTATTTCGCAAAAAGATGCTGCACCCATTATTCTTCTGGACATTATTCTTCCTGCCATAGATATATCTTGCAAGGCAGTCTCATCTTTTTCGAATGTTTGCTTGATTGTTTCGCTGTCAGTATTAACCTCATACATCGGAGCAGGATAAGGATTTATACCCAATTTTCTTAAATCCTCCGCCGCTTGTCGTCTTTGTATTTCCTGTTCGTTAAGTTCCATCGTTTTGAAATATTATAAATTTTTGCAAAGATACGAATTTTTTCTTTTATAATGATTACCTTATATTTTTTTCGTCTGTTTTTATTCGTATTTTTAAGAAAAATTTGTAATTTTGCACACTGTATTTCAGTATAAAAACATTTTAAAGATATGTTGCAACTTAGTTTTATTCGCGAAAACAAAGATTTCGTAATAGAGAGATTAAATGTTAAGAACTTTAAGAACGCAAAACAAAGCATAGAAACCGTTATCACGCTTGACAATCAACGTAGGGATTTACAAAAACAAATAGACGAGAACAAAAGTCTTCAAAACTCCATATCCAAACAAATAGGTATGCTTTTCAAAGAAGGCAAAAAAGAAGAGGCTGATGCAAAGAAAGCAGAGACTACTTCTCTTAAAACAACCGAGAAAGCATTACAAGAAAAACATTCTGCTTTGGAGACAGAGATTAGAAACCTATTGCTCTCTATCCCTAATATCCCTCACATAAGTGTACCTAATGGTAAGGGAGAAGAAGATAACGAGGTAGTAAAATTAGTAGGCGAGATACCAACCCTACCAGAAAGTGCATTACCTCATTGGGAACTATGCAAGAAATATGATATCGTAGATTTTGAATTAGGTAACAAAATAACAGGTGCTGGTTTCCCTGTCTACAAAGGCAAAGGTGCCAAACTCCAAAGGGCATTGATTAATTTCTTCTTGCAAGAAGGCGAAAAAGATGGTTACCTTGAGGTGCAACCTCCTTTAATGGTTAACGAAGCCTCTGCTTTGGCTACCGGACAATTACCAGACAAAGAAGCACAAATGTATGTTATTCCTTTGGATGGTTTCTATATGATACCAACTGCCGAAGTCCCTGTAACAAATATATTTAGAGACACAATCGTAGACAAAAAAGACTTCCCTATTCGTAGATGTGCCTATTCTCAATGCTTCCGTAGAGAGGCTGGTTCGTATGGTAAGGACGTTAGGGGGTTGAATCGTTTGCATCAATTCGATAAAGTAGAAATCGTTTGCATCGATTCTCCTGAACATTCGTACGAACAATTGGAGATAATGAAAAAACATGTCGGCGGACTATTAGACAAATTAGGTCTTCCTTATAGAATATTGCGTCTTTGCGGTGGTGATATTAGTTTTACTTCTGCTTTGACTTTCGATTTCGAAGTATTTTCTGCCGCACAGCAACGTTGGTTAGAGGTTTCTTCGGTTTCTAACTTCGAGAGTTATCAAGCCAACCGTCTAAAAGTACGTTACAAAGACGACAACGGAAAGATTCAACTTTGCCACACACTTAATGGTTCTGCATTAGCATTACCGAGAGTCGTTGCCGCTTTGTTAGAGAACAATCAAACAGAAAACGGTATCAAAGTCCCTGAATGTTTACAGCATTTCACAGGTTTTGATATGATTAACTAATAAGAAAACATTATTACTAATAGTTAGTGGGATAATATTTGATTTTAGCAGAATATTATCTAACTTTATCAAAATAATATCTAACTTTATTCGGATAAAATCTAATATTATCAGGACAACACTAACTCTTAGTAAGACAATATAAACAAAGTAAGAATATTATATCTTGGTCATGACAGAAAAAAGTATCATAATCGTAGGTACTGCGTATCCTTATCGAGGAGGTCTTTCGGCTTTTAACGAGAGACTCGCATACGAATTTCTTAAAGAAGGGTACAAAGTGGAGATTTATACATTTTCTTTGCAATATCCTTCGTTTCTATTCCCTGGGAAAACGCAATATAGTAGCGAACCTAAGCCAAAAGATTTGCAGATAATAAGAAAGATAAACTCTTGCAATCCTTTTTCTTGGCTTAAGGTAGGTAAGGAAATCAAAAACAAAAGACCAGATATTCTTGTTACCAAATATTGGTTGCCTTTTATGGCTCCTTGTCTTGGAACAATAGAAAAGATTGTCAAAAGCAATAATCACACTAAGACTATTTCCATTTTGGACAACATTATTCCGCACGAGAAACGTATTGCCGACAAATTATTCTCCAAATATTTTGTTAAACAGACTCTCGGCTTTGTTGCTATGTCCAAAAGTGTGTTAAACGATTTGAATCTCTTTGATACCCAAAAGCCACGTTTGTTCTGTGCTCACCCTTTATACGACCATTATGGCGAAGTCTTAGACAAAGAGACGGCAAAAAAGAACTTAGGCTTAGAGAGTAACACAAAGTATATTCTTTTCTTTGGTTTCATTCGTTCGTATAAGGGTTTGGATTTGCTTTTGGAGGCTATGTCCGATGTACGTCTTAAGGATATGAACGTTAAGTTAATAGTTGCAGGAGAGTTCTATGCCAAAAGCGAACCATATTATCAACAAATAGAACGCCTTGGCATAAAAGATCGTTTGGTTTTGAAGACTGATTTTATTCCTGATAGCAAAGTGAATAACTATTTCTGTGCTTGCGACCTTGTTGTGCAACCATACAAGAGTGCAACGCAAAGCGGAGTAACCCAAATAGCCTTTCATTTCAACAAACCTATGGTTGTAACCGATGTTGGCGGACTTAAAGAGATTGTTCCCGATGGCAAGATAGGTTATGTCGTAAAGCCAGATAGCAAAGCCATAGCCGATAGTATTGTTACTTACTACTCTGAGAACAAAGAGAAAGAATTTACAGCAAATGTACAACAAGAGAAAGAGAAATACTCTTGGGCAAATATGACAAAGGCAATTAGGACACTTGCCTTGAATGATAAAAAAACTTTAAGTAATTATGATAATTAGAAGTAAAGCACCTTTAAGACTTGGTTTGGCAGGTGGAGGAACAGATGTCTCGCCTTATTCGGATATTTACGGAGGATCTATCCTTAATGCGACCATAAGTATGTATGCTCACACCTCAATAGAGCCTACGAACGATGGAAAAGTAGTTTTCTGTGCACCCGACAAAGGTTTAATAGAGCAGTACGATAACGCATCTTATATCGAACCCGAAGGTTACTTTATTCTTCACAAAGGAGTCTATAACTCTATCGTTAAGAACTTTACTCACAAGCCTCTATCTCTTAGAATAGCCTCATACGTTGATGCTCCAGCAGGTTCGGGTCTTGGAACATCTTCTACTTTGGTTGTATCAATCTTAGGAGCGTACGTAGAATGGCTTAAACTTCCACTCGGAGAATACGATATTGCACACTTAGCCTACGAAATAGAAAGAGTGGATTTGAATCTTGCAGGCGGAAAACAAGATCAATACGCCGCAACTTTCGGAGGTTTCAATTTTATGGAATTTAATGGCGACAAAGTAATCGTAAATCCCCTTAGGATTCGTCAAAAATACCAAGACGAACTCTGCCATAACCTTGTTTTATACTATACAGACACAAGCCACGTTTCTGCCGAGATTATCAAAGAGCAACAACAGAACGTAAAACAAAACAATACCTCCTCTATCGAGAGTATGCACAAACTAAAAGAGCAAGCACTCCTAATGAAAGAAGCATTACTTAAAGGCAACATAGATGAAATAGGAAAAATCCTTGATTTTGGTTGGCAGTACAAAAAACTTATGGCAAAGAGTATAACCAATCCTTTTATCGACAAAATCTATTCTTCTGCTATCGAGAGCGGAGCAACAGGTGGCAAAATCTCTGGTGCAGGTGGTGGCGGTTTTATGTTCTTCTACTGCCCAAATCTAACACGCCATAATGTTAGCAAAACACTTGAGAACTTAGCAGGCCAAATCAAAAGATACGAATTTACCAACGAGGGTCTTAAAACATGGACAATGTAAAGCAAGTAGTTATCTTAGCAGGAGGATTCGGCACAAGACTAAGGACGGTAGTTAATAACGTTCCAAAACCTTTGTCCGAGGTAAAAGGAAAACCCTTCCTAAGTTGGCTTATGGACTACTTGATTGTCTCGGGTTTCGAAAAGGCTGTCTTGTCGGTTGGTTATATGAAAGAAAAGATTGAGGACTATTACGCCGATTCTTATAACGGCTTAAAGATTCTTTACGCCGAGGAAAACACTCCCTTAGGTACTGGCGGAGGAATACTCAACGCTTTACAACAAATCAACTCCGACACCTTTGCCGTAGTTAATGGCGATACGATGTTTAAGGTTGATTTCTCTGCCTTAGAGAAACTTCATTTCGAAAACAAGTCCGACCTAACTCTTGCCGTTAGACAAATAGAGGACGTCTCTCGTTACGGAAGCGTAGAAAAGAATATGAATAATCAAATAACACATTTCAACGAGAAGGGCACCAAACAAGGCATCGGCTTAATTAACGGCGGTATATATATAATGAATAAGGAATTGTTCTCTAATTTTCACACGGGCGATAATTTCTCTTTCGAAAAAGATATTATGGAAAAAGAATATCAAAACAAAAGGTTCTTTGCCTACGAAAGCAATGCCTATTTTATTGACATAGGAGTGCCAGAGGATTATTTTAGAGCAAACAAGGAATTTTAACTAACAAACTTTATCAAAAATGGATATCCAAATTCAAACAAATGTAGAGTCAAAGAAAGAATACATCGTAACAGAAAAAGACACTGCCATAGCAATAGGTAGCGGAGAAGTCAATGTCTTAGCCACTCCTAAACTATTATCCTTAATGGAAGAAGTCTCCTCGAAAAGCGTTAAAGACCTCTTACCCGAAGGCTATGTGTCAGTCGGCGTAGAGATGAATATCTTACATTTGAAATCCTCAAAGGTTGGCGAAAAAATAACCATTCATAGCACATTCTCTCGTCAAGAAGGCAAAAAACTATATTTTGATGTTGTAGCCACTAACGCAAATAACGAAACAATCGGCACTGGCGAGTGTAATAGAGTAATAGTTAATAAAGAAAAATTTGAGAATAAATAATGACTAACGAATTTAAGATGGTTGCTAAAACGATGTACGGTTTAGAGGACGTTTTAGCCAAAGAGTTGGAAGGATTAGATGCGAAAAACATAAGAAAACTACACCGTGCTGTCGAATTTGAAGGCGATATGAAGTTATTGTATCGTGCTAACTATTGTCTAAGAACGGCTCTTTGTATCATAAAACCTATACATACCTTCACTGCCAAAAACGAAACCGACCTATACAATAATGTCTACAATATGCCTTGGGAAAAATACCTCAACCCTGACGGAACTCTATTGATTGATGCCTCGGTTAGTAGTCGTATTTTCAATCATTCTTTGTATGCAGCACAAAAAGTTAAGGACGCTATATGCGATAGATTTAGAAGAAAATTCAATATTCGTCCCTCTGTCTCAAAAGAAGACCCCGATCTAAAAATAGACCTCCACATAGCCGAGGACAATGTTACTATCTCTTTCGATTCTTCGGGCGAGAAACTCTTCAAACGTGGTTATCGTCAAAGTACTCATCAGGCTCCTATTAACGAAGTTACTGCCGCTGGTATTATTCAACTTACTAATTGGCAACGAGACTGCAATTTTATCGACCCTATGTGCGGTAGCGGTACTATTGCTATCGAGGCGGCTATGTATGCTATGAATATCCCTGCACAATATTATAGAAAAAGTTTCGGTTTCGAGAAATGGTCAGACTACAACGCTATGGATTGGAAATACGAAAAGAAATTAGCCGATAGCAAAATCTCGGACTTTGATTACGAAATCTGGGCTTCGGACGTATCCAACCAAGCCATTAACATAGCAGAAGAGAATCTCCGTTTTGCTCGCCTTAACTTCGATATCAAACTTTTTAGGGCTGCAATGGAGGAAGGCAAACGCCCAGAAGGCAAAACCCTTGTGGTAATGAATCCCCCTTACGGCGAAAGATTAGAAGTCGAGGATATAGTATCTCTTTACGAGGCTATGGGCGATACCTTCAAACAATATTACACAGGTTGCACGGCTTACGTCCTAAGTTCTGATGTCTTTGCTCTTAAACGCATCGGCTTAAAACCAAGTAGCAAGACAACTCTATATAATGGCAATTTGGAGTGTAAACTCTTCAAATTCGAAATGTACGAAGGCAGCAAAAAAGCGAAAAAACAATAATGATAGCACCATTATAGTGCTATCACTATTGATTTAAAG
Source organism: Erysipelotrichaceae bacterium (assembly GCA_963588535.1). Lineage (GTDB taxonomy): Bacteria > Bacteroidota > Bacteroidia > Bacteroidales > P3 > Scybalousia_A. The sequence continues at coordinate 9,443 of CAVAII010000072.1, forward strand.
CAATGTAAAACTCTCTCAATTACTCTTTCTGTCCGTTAAATATTAGTTTTCGTTTGATACATTTACCATCTTTGAAAGTTTCCTCTAATCTAATAAACTTTCCATGGTACGGATAATGATTGGTATATATAACCCCATCTGGTATTTCACCATCTGAAATCATGTCTGGATCTATGTAGGTATCGTATTCGGAAATAAACTTTGCCATCGTTATCGTCCAAGTACCATCTCTATTCAAACCCATACCTCTAAACTCCCAACCCTCTTTTTCCAAAGAAGCGATTGTCTCCTTAACTTGTTCCGTTGAAACAGTTATGCGATTATTGACCTCCTCAATTGTTTTAATCGCCATTTGCTTGTCATTATCGGCTTGTGCATAACACACACCACAAACAGCACACAAAATATACACCAATATTAAGAAAAATGTCTTGTTCATAATCCTAATGTTTATTTGTTTGTTTAATATTCTTTTGAAATAACCTTATCTCTTTTAGAACGACAAAATTATAAAAAATTATAAATCAGAGACTTATTTCTTAAATATTCTCTCTCTATTCTAAAAAATAGAAATAGATATGCAAATTAAAAACTATCCTCTTCTCAATATTCAAAGGGATCATTTGAGGTTTAGCCTTGATGTTTCAATTTTTATCTTTACACCCTTTCGTTTTTACCTCTATACCTTCTGAGTTCAGTCTCGGAACATTGACTATTAAAGGACGGCGTGTTTAGAGGGTAGAGTACAGCGTGTTTGAATACTTAGCCTCCAAGACGTAAAAACGAAAAGGTGTAGAGATAAAAATCTAAGGGCATAGAGGTAAAAACAGTAAGATTAAGGATAAAGGTCGTTTTCTGTTGGTGGAAAAGAGAAAAATTATTATCTTTGCAGTCTCAATCAAAAGAAAGAAAGGACAAGAGAATGAAAGAACTATTGCTAATCTTGGTTATTACTGCTATCTTGATAGTCGTTTGTGTGCTACTCTTAGGCATTAAGATTTTCTTTAAAAAGAATGGTAAATTCCCGCACACTTGTGCTTTCGATTGGCAAGAAAACAAATGCAAAGATTGCGATGGAAATTGCAAAGATTGCACCATTAACATCGGAAAAATAGACGTAAATAAATCCTAAGATTATGATTAGTCAGCAAGATATTGACAAGATTCTTGAAGCCGCCAAAATAGAAGAAGTAGTCGGTTCTTTTATAGAATTAAAGAAACGCGGTGCTAACTATGTTGCGTGCTGTCCATTCCATAACGAGAATACGCCGTCCTTTTATGTTAATCCAGCAAGGAATATCTTTAAGTGTTTCGGCTGTGGCGAAGGTGGAAGTAGCGTTGATTTCTTAATGAAATATCAACATTACACCTATCCCGAGGCTCTTCGGTGGTTAGCCCAAAAGTATAACATAGAAATTCACGAAAAAGAATTATCAAAAGAAGAAATATCGCAAAGGGACGAGAAAGACTCCTTGTATCATATCAATGAGTTGGCATGTAAATACTATTATAACAATCTTTTGGAAAGCGAGGAGGGTAAAACTATCGGTCTTTCCTATTTCGCAGAAAGAAAAATAAGCAGAAAAACTATCGACACTTGGTCGCTCGGCTATGCGAAAAAGAAAGGTGATGACTTTGCCTCTTACGCTTTGAAAGAGGGCTATAGAGAAGAGGAGTTAATCCAAAGTGGGCTTTGCCTAAAGAGTGAAAAAGACGGATCTCTCTATGATAGATTTCGTGGTAGGGTTACCTTTCCGATTTATAACGTAGGTGGTAGAGTTTTGGGCTTTTCTGCTCGTATTCTTACAAGTGATAAGACTAAGGCGAAATATGTTAATAGCCCTGAGAGCCCTATTTATACTAAGGGAAAGACTTTGTTCGGGCTTAATTTCGCAAGAACGGAGATCGCTAAGAAGGATCTTTGCTACTTGGTCGAGGGTAATGTTGACGCTATAATGATGTATCAAAACGAGGTGAAGAATGTTGTTGCCTCGTCGGGTACTGCTCTAACCGAGTCGCAGGTTCGTATGATTAAGAGGTATACTACTAATGTTGCTATCCTTTATGACGGCGATGCGGCGGGTATTCATGCGGCTATTCGTGCAACGGATATGTTTTTTAAGGAAGGAATGCATATCTCCATTATATTATTCCCTGACGGAGACGACCCTGATAGTTTCGCTCGCAAACATACGCAAGACGAGTTCCAACAGTTTTTGAAAGACAACGCACAGAATTTTATTCTCTATCGTACTAATTTGGCTTTGGAGGAGAATCTACAGAAAGATCCTATCAAGAAAGCAACCTTTGTACGAGAGATAATCCATTCGATATCGTTGATACCTGACGCATTGGAGCGTTCTACCTACATCGAACAATGTGCAGCGATGCTGAATATGAGAGAAGAGGTTCTTATCGACCAACTTAATAAAGAGATTGTTCATAATGCCTTCCAATCTCAAAAAGAGGCTTCGAAACAATCGCCTTCGAATGCTCCAACTATGCAAGATCAGAACGCTACTACCGATAATACTTCCGCCACACCAATACAGGAAGAGATATCGCTAAAAGAGGAGACGTTGGAGAGGAATCTTCTAAGGATTTTGGTTAATTATGCTCCCATAACGACTAATCAGGAAGTGTTGATTGATAATAGGATTGAGATAAGGGCGTTTAATGCAGGAGTGTTTATTCTTAATGATATAATAGGATCAGAAATTGCTTTTCTAAATCCGCTTTACAAGAAGGTTATTGATAGATATATCGAGTATTATAAGGCAAACAATAGTGTTTTGTCTGCCGATGATCTTATGAAGGAGAACAATGCTGAGGTGAATAGTCTTTTGAGTGCTTTACTTATGGAGAATGATCGTATAAGTATATCAAAGAATTGGGAGAAATTCGGCGTTAGTATTCCAGATATCAATTCGCCAAAGGTTATAGATGCAGATATTAAGTACACAACGCTCTCTGCCAAACTCAACAAACTCTCTCTTATCATGGAGGACTTAAAACAGCAGATGCAAAAGAATCCTTCTGACGACAGCCTTATAGATAATTTCTATTCTCTTACTCTTCTACGAAACAACCTCGCCCAAGAACTCAACCGATCAACATTCTAAAACAGAATGATATTTAGTTAATAAACAAACGTTTTAAAAAATTAAATTTGTTCATTAAACTTAAAATCTTTTATTTCTATATTAGAG
>CAVAII010000072.1:12714-20382 GCA_963588535.1 Erysipelotrichaceae bacterium
AACAAAGTAATCTTCGTTATTTGGATAAATCTCTAACAACTCCTCATTTGTTAAATGTAGATTACTTTTTACTCTTTTCAAAAATTTTATTTCTTGATAATCGATGATATTATCCGATTCTATAATATCTATAAGATCCTTTATCAAAGACAGTTCATCTTGCTTGGATAGTTCACTAACGGATAATTTCTCAAAAATTCTACTAAAAAACAAATTACTATCCTCATTGATTTGTTTAATACAATTCTGTAAAACATTGTCTACATTCAGTGCCTTTGTTTGCTCTCTTGCCATTAAGAATTTATGCAACAAAGAAACTTCTTTTTCGTCTATCTTGCCATCGCATGTCACACAAGCGAACAAGATTTCTAATAATAATGTACTTTCCATAACTCTAATATCCTATTTTTGTTCTATTACTTTTTTTAGTATCATTTTCAAACTTATTTCTTATCTCTTCGTACCTTTTTATTTCCGTATCTGATAATGGTTTTCCACTATGAATGGCTGTTATCAAAGAATCCATATCTATTTTTTGTTTATTGTTTTTGATTGAAAGCAAAGCAGCGTCGTCAACTATCATCTTAATGGAAGCAGATGTGTAATTGTTTGTTAATCCTGCAAGTTCGTCATAATCAACTTCGCTATTAAGTGGCCGTTTTTCTAAATAGAGACGAAACATACCTTTTCTCATCTCATAATCCGGTAATGGAATATAATAATGCTTTTCTAATCTTCCTGCTCTCAAAACAGCAGAATCTAATTGATCTGGATAATTAGTACTAGCTACTACAAATACTCCTTTTTGTCCACAATTATCCAATTGAGACAAAAACTCATTAGTTTCTCCTTGTTCTCCGTTGTGTAACATTGAATTTGCTCTATTAGGAATCATAGAATTAATTTCATCAAAATAAAGAATAGTAGGGGCATTTTTTCTTGCTTTATTAAATACATCTGCTATCTGTTGTTGCGTACCGTGTACATAAATGCTCGCTATATCGGAAGAAATAACTTTTTGAAAGTTATAACCAGTTTCTTCTGCAAACTTTTCGGCAAAGAATGTCTTACCGCAACCTGGAGGACCATACAAAAGTATACCATTAGGTAAATTCAAACCAAAACGTTCGTATTTTTCGGGATTCTTTAAACAGTCTATAACACTTAACTGTAAAGCATCCTTTAATTCTTGCATTCCTATTATATCCTTAAAACCATTACCTTTTTTGGAGGAAAGATTCGTAGGCTCATTAGTTTTTTCTTCTTTTTCAGATTTGTCAAGCATCTGATTATCCGAATGGCTATTAAAACTTACTACTATTTCTCCATTCAATGCTTTTATAAACTCCTCCGCTGACTGAAATCTATCTTTAACATTATTAGACATAGACTTATTCAAGATATTCAACAACTGATTGTCTACTTCAAAAATTCTATTAGTATTAGGTATCTTCAAAGGATTTGTTCTTTCTTTTATTATAGTTTCGGTTTTTTGCTCATCATTCATATTAGATATATCGGCAAACCAAGGTGGCAAACCAAAAAGCATATTATACAAAGATGCTCCAAGAGAATACAAATCCGATTGTATAGAATAAACGCCGTACACTGTTTCTGGTGCAGTATAGAAAGGAGATAAGCCCGTTTTGTTGAATTTTTTTCTGCTGTCAAAATAAAAACAAGTATGTCCTAAATCTATAATCTTAGCAACTATGTCCTTATCTGAAGACATATCAAGCATAATGTTTCTAACTGTTATATCATTATGAATCAAAGGCTCTTTTTGAGTATGCAGATATCTCAAACCATCCAATACTTGTTTGGCTATCTCTTTGGCTTCGTAAATGGATAATTCTCCCTTTCGGGCTATTCTTTGAGCAATAGTTTCTCCGCTAATAAACTCATAAACAGCATAACTGAATTTGCCGTTCTCATTAGCAGACTCTCCACAAGAAATGTATTTGGTTATATTTTTATGATTAATCCTTTTGGAAACCTCTATCTCTAAAATATTCCAATTATGGTCAAATTGCTCGGCAATAAGTTTACTATGAATAAAAAGTTTTAAAAATAAGTTTGTACCTTCTTTATCCGCCACTCTGTAAGTTTGTGCATACTCACTTTCTTTTATAGGAAACTTTACTTTATATTCGCCTATATATTCGTCCTTCTTATAAAAATACATATTCCTTTTGTGTTAATGATTGTCTATAAAGACTGACAAAACCATCAAATAATTTTGCCAGTCTTAAAAGTAAAATTATAAATGTAATGCTCCACCTGAACCATATTTGTCTCGTTGTGTTTTCGGCATTAACTGTATTAGTTCTCTACATACTGGCATTAATTCTTCCTCAGAAGGATTGCTTTGTAATAGAGATAACCCTTTATCTAATAGTTGTCTTGCCAATGCTCTATCTTTCCATGCAACAGAAGAGAATCTGTTATCCAAATCGTGTATCATATACATCAATTGGAACTTCATTGTAAGTTGGAAATACAATTGTTGCATATCTTCAATAATCTGCTTTGCTACCCTAACGTCCTTGCTTTGTTTAGCCTGATTGGCTTGTTCTATCAAACCATTTATTTGCATCGTTGTTTGAGAATTACCCAATTCTCCATTAACTTTTTGCAAATTAGCTATTGTTTTGTTCAATTCTCCTTCTGTATCAACCCAAGCACTACCGCTTTCGTATTTATCCAACTCCTTACACAAGTCTCTCAAATGCGTAATCGCCTGATTTGTATCTTTACCATTATCAAAATTTTGCACGATACTATCAAGTTGTTGTTGATATTTACTCATCTGTATGCCTCGTTTAGCAAGTACTCTTATCAAACTCTGTGTCTCTTTAATAAACCCTCTTACGTCTTGTTCAGTAGCAGTAGGTTTAGCACTCTTATCAAACTCTTTTCTTATCTCATAATCCACACTCGGAACATATATTTCAATAGACATCATCTCACTTCTATCTGCATGAATAGTGATATTCACCTCACTATTCTCAGGGATTAATTTGTCTACGTCGTCGCCAGTTATTTTGAACTCATAAACAGGATCAAAGTACATGGCTTTAACTCCATCCTTTCTGTCATCGGTTTGATATATAGGTATAATAAGTCTATCATTAATATTTCCTGGACGTAGTTGTATAGAAGTTTTACACCTATTTTCTTTTCCTGTAGCAGGTAGTTGTTTGTTTCTTTCCAAACCTTGAATGGAAGAAGTTACCATTACTTGCCTATCATCGTCCCATACACCTATACTTATATTATAAGGTAGAGTGGCATTACCTACGACAAGTCCTTGATTGATGGAGATTTCTTTTGGAAAACATTCCATTCTATCGCCTTTTTCGTTGTATGCTTCTATAATAAACGTATTTACTACACCCTCTTTTAATTTGCATTCAATAACATCTCCCTTTTCCGTTATATTGACTTTACCACTTGACCAACTTTTATCGCTACTTACTATCTCCGCATAAACTTGTGCAGGGATACTACCAGTGCATTTTGCTTTATTAAGTTTGATTGTTGCCCAAGTTTCCGTATCTACAGTCGTAGCATCATAAGCTATATCAAAGAACAATGTACCCTTCTCTAAGTCTTCTGCTTTTACTTCGTTATCTATTGTAGAAGCATAAAGAGCTGCACCAACTGCAACAACAGTCATAGGATCCACACTCGTGTCTACGTTTTGTGTTATTTGTTCTTTAAGCATTTGACGTAAGATTGGAGAATGCGTAGGCCCACCAACAAGAATTAAAGAAGACAATTGACTACCTGTCATATTGTTTCTTTTCAATAAATCCTTACATATATTTATTGCCTTTTGAAAAATAGGAGTAAAGACATTCTTCAAATCCTCTTGTGTAATTGTCAGATCCAATTCCAAATCCGTACCTTCGTCATCTTCTCCCAAATCTCCTAAATCGGAGGTGATATCTTCCTTTTCTTTGAAAGATAATTGGTTTTTGGCTGGCTCTGCATAAGTTTTCATTGCATCTCTAAGGATAATTCTCTTTTTATCGTCTGCAAGAATATCATCTATAACAAAATTTTCTTGCAGATAAGGAATAAGAATATTATCTACTACAGCATAATCCAAATCTTTTCCACCAAGAAAATTATCTCCTTCCGTATCGGCAACTTGTATTATACCATCTTTTACATTTAGTAAAGCGGCATCAAAAGTTCCTCCACCAAAATCAAACACAAGCCAATAAGCATCTTTGTTATCTGCCTTCAGACCATACGCCATTGCGGCAGCAAGAGGTTCTTGCAAGAGTTCACAATGATTAAACCCTGCCAATTTCGCCGCTCTCATAGTGGCATCCTTTTGATTGATAGTAAACTTTGCAGGTACTGTAATAACCACGCTTTTTACTTGTTCGTCTAAGACAAAAGATTTTAGAGTTTTCAAAACTTCCGCCGACAGTTCTTCAGAAGAATAGTCTTTGTTCATATAGGAAGAATGATATGTTTTATTTGTTCCCATAGTTCGTTTAAACTCAATAAACGTATTATTTTCTTCTTCCCAAGTTTTTGTCGCTTTTCTCCTATCTGAATTTAATGTGTTATATGCAGTATCTCCAACTTTCACACTGCCTTTTCTCGTAAAGGTTACACACGAAGGCATTGTATCTTTCTGTGTGTCTGTTTTTATGATTATAGGCTTACCTTGTTCCATTCTACAAATAGCAGAATTGGTTGTACCTAAATCTATACCATAATCTATTTTATTCCTTGCCATTTTATTTTTTGGTTTTTTACTATCCTTGACTAACTTTTATATGTGCCGACTGTATCATTACACCATTATAATTAACTTGCGGTTTAATAATATTGGTTATAATGTATTCATCTTCTTTAAGATTCTCATCTGTTACGAAATCTGCTTGACATTTCATTCCAAAATCATACTTTTTGCCAAGCATTTCTACTATTTCATAACCTTTTGCCGAGAAATCGTCTTTCATTCTTCTAATAGCAGCAGAAAGTTGTTTATAACCTTTTACAGAAGAGTCCATACGAGAAAGATTTACTTCCATTCTCGTTATTTCGTTAGCAACATTCAAAGCAAAAGAATGATCAACTTCTTTTTTCTCTTCCGTTTTGCCTTCCTGTTTATTAATAGAAATTTGTCTTTCCAAAATCTCTATTAATTTGTTGTCCATCTTTAAAGACTCTTCTTGCAAACTTCTTTGTACTTGCTGAATACTTGTCTGAACTTGTTCATTTTGTTTTTGCACTTGGTCAAGTTCGGAAATAGTCTTGTCGCTTTTCTGTATCTTTTTCCTTAATAACAAAAAGACAAGGGCAGATAAGACTAAAGCAACAACAATCAAAACAACACTTCTAATGCCTATACCGCTTTTTATCTTGCTTTGCTCCGATACAGCATTATCAATAGACTTCTGCATTGTTTGTTGTTGTTTCTTTGCTTCGGTGGCATTACCATTAACAACATTTTGCAAAGAGTCTTTACTTTGTGCTTGTTGTCCTACAAGTGTTCTCAACTCTACAACACTATTTTCCAATTGTCCATTCTTATACTTTATACTTTCAACGGACTTTTCTATTTTTATGATTCGGTTATTCACACTATCCTTACTCTCTTGTGCAAACACTCCACAAGATAAAACCAAACCAAAACCTAATACTAATGTTTTCTTTTTCATGATTTAATTAAATGTTTTCACCAACACATGTTACAACACCTATTATTAAAGTGACTATTATAGCTATCCAATAAAGAATACCTATACCCGAAAGGATCGCACCTATACCCTTTGCAATCAAATTTCCAATACTACGTTCTTCTATTTGTTTCTTTACCTCATAATTATGTTTTCCATTAGGATACTTTTGCAAGTAATATTTATAATCGCTTTTACTTCTACAACCTGCCCATAACAATTCTTCTTTTTGTCTTTCTAGTTTTTTCTGTCGTTCCGCTGCTTCTTTTTGTCTTTCTAGTTTTTTCTGTCGTTCCGCTGCTTCTTTTTGTCTTTCTAGTTTTTTCTGTCGTTCCGCTGCTTCTTTTTGTCTTTCTAGTTTTTTCTGTCGTTCCGCTGCTTCTTTTTGTCTTTCTAGTTTTTTCTGTCGTTCCGCTGCTTCTTTTTGTCTTTCTAGTTTTTTCTGTCGTTCCGCTGCTTCTTTTTGTCTTCTAAGTTCTATCTCTTTTAATTTTTCGTATTGTGCTTTTGCTTCTAGAATATGTTTTCCATTAGGATATTTGGTAATATATTGTTGATAATAAAAATGAGTATTTCTATTCTTACAATCACTCCAAAATTCGGCGTATGGGTCATTTTGCGTGGTTTTTTGATCATGGTATGTCTCAATGGGTCAAATTGCGTGGTGGATTTTTTGCTTTAAAATTTGGAGGATAAAAAATAACATAGTACCTTTGCATCGCAATCCAAAGCATAGTGGAGCTCTGCTGGGGAGCAACTCCATGAGGAATACGATTGCAAGTAACGACAAGTATGAAAAGCAGAAGTCTTTGATTGGACTTCTGCCTTTTTTTCATACTAAGAGTTTACTTCAATGCCAAGAAAAACCCACAAATGAATCGCTTGCGATTCATTTCATTCATGCCACTGTGATTGTTCAAGTTCTTCTTTAGATCCGTAAAAGTACCCTCTAATTTATTATTCGTATTAGGCATACCTTTACAATTATCTTCTTGATAAGTAAATAGATATGGAAGATAAAAGTCAATACTATGCACAGCCGTTCTCAAACGTCTATGACGATAACGTGTCTTGCCATTTTTTAGTTGTGAACGTTTATTCAATGTCTCCTCCCACGTCTCTTTCCAAGAGGTATATTCTTTAATGAAGTCTTCTTTCTGCATCGAAGTCATGTTTTTTATTATACTTTTCAATGCTCGTGAGGCTAATAGTCTGGGATTCAATGTAAGATACCTTTTAACTATTTGCTTCATGTGGAATTGACACATCTGTATTTTATAAGCAGAGAACACAGAAAACAGAGTTTGAAGTCCATCTATAATGATGCCGTCTATTTTGTATCCTCTTTGTTCTATGCTATTTACAGCATCTTGATAATCAGAAATACGTTCATGCTTAATAAAGGCAAGATATAATATTCGTCCAGTTTGACTGTCAATCGCAGCCAAGACACCATCATTACGTCCCCAATAAGTCGCATCTATGTGAATGAATCCATGACCAGAAAGTGTTGGTTGTTCCCATTCAATCACTATGTTACGTAGTCTGCGTTTAATCGTAGAAGGACTTGTTCCTAACGATACTGCTAACTCCGCCACCGTCTGTTTATTATCTTGATACATCTTCCATAATTCTGAATCTGAAGGAAGTTTATCATTGCGAAAACGATAACTACAATCCGCACATCTATAGGTTTGAATTCCATTACGAACACCATATTTAATTGTATGTTTTGAGCCACATACAGGGCATGTGCTTTTATTCATTTTAGTCTTTTTTTTAGGGTTTTCAATCCCCACAAAACTAATATAAATAAAGCACAATCGAGGTATTTCACCACGCAAAATGACCCATTGAGCACTTTTGATGCTCGATTTTGCATTTCAAAGTTTTGAAATGCTCATCAGACTAGTGTACATAAGGAGAATCGATAGGTCTTACCACGCAATTTGACCCATAGGTC
>CAVAII010000073.1:0-5783 GCA_963588535.1 Erysipelotrichaceae bacterium
AGTTGCAAAAACAGCAATAAAAATTGATTAATAATCATTTAATGGTGAGATACTTATAATATGGCGTCTCACCATTTTCTTTTCTCACCTTGCCTTGAAACTCTATTACGTCCGCAAGGTCGGAGAGACTTAAATAATTACACACTTTATTTTCCTCAATAATTTAAAAAGAAAAAGAACCAAAAAGGGAGCGTTTCGTAAGCCGAGTTCTGTTTCTCATCTGTCATTAATCTACGCCTTGCTTTGCAACAAGACTCTATCGTCCTACCCCTGATCAGTGCCGAGCAGACACTTATATGATCATATATTTGGACTTTCAACTCATAAGGTTTATACACAGACTATTATCACTAATAATCGTAGTAGGCTCTTACCCCACTTTTTCACCCTTACCTTAAAGGCGGTTATTTTCTGTTACACTCTCTGTCAGAAGTTTATCTCTAATACTCCTGCCTGTCCGTTAGACAGTATGATGCTCTATGTTGCTCGGACTTTCCTCCGAAACCTTATTCCGGCGACAGATATCTTTCGCTCCTTTTTTGGTTCTTTTTCTTTTTTTATAATTCTCTTATTTTCTGTTTATTATTTCTTATTCGTTATTTATTATTCTCTATTATTCTCTCTTTCTTATTTCTTATTCGCTATTTATTATTCTCTATTATTTTTTCTTACTTATTCCTTCTTATTCTAAAGTTTCTTATTCCTCTTTATTCAAACTATTCTTTGCTTGTGCGGCACGTTTTCTTTGTGTCTCGTCAAGGATTATCTTTCTGATTCTTAGGTGCGAAGGTGTAATCTCCAAATACTCATCCTCTTTGATATACTCCATTGCTTGCTCTAAGGAGAATTTCACCGCAGGGGCGATATTGTTCTTTTCGTCCGAACCTGCTGCACGCATATTAGTTAGTTTCTTGGTAATAACCAAATTAACTACTATATCATCGGGTCTTAATCCCTCGCCGACTACCTCGCCGGTGTAGATCTCATCGCCAGCCTCAACAAAGAATTTACCTCTATCTTGCAGTTTGTTCAACGAATACTCAATAGCCGTACCTGTCTCTTTGGCAATCAAAGCACCCATACGTTTAGAAGGTATCTCACCCTTCCAAGGCTCATAACCTTTGAATTGATGTGCCGTAACTGCCTCACCCTCAGATATGGTAAGCAAAGTATTAGTCAAACCGATAAGGCCTCTCGATGGTATAGAGAACTCGATATGTTGTCTATCCGAACGAGTCTCAACGGATATCAACTCACCTTTTCTTGCCGTTACTTGCTCGATTATCTTGCCTGCAAACTGCTCTGGTGTTACGATTATAAGTTGCTCGATAGGCTCACATTTCTTACCGTCAATCTCTTTGATAATTACCTTTGGCTGACCAACTTGCAACTCATATCCCTCTCTGCGCATAGTCTCGATAAGAATACTCAAATGCAAAATACCACGACCATAAACTATCATAGTATCAGGCGAATCGGTGTCCTCAACACGAAGTGCAAGGTTCTTTTCCAACTCTGCGTGTAGTCTATCTCTAAGGTGACGTGAGGTAACGTACTTACCTTCCTTACCAAAGAACGGTGAAGTATTGATAGTGAACAACATACTAAGCGTAGGCTCATCAACTTTGATAGGAGGCAATGGCTCTGGTTCTTCTTTGTCGCAGACCGTGTCGCCGATATCAAAATTCTCAATACCCAACAAAGCGACTATCTCACCCGTCTGTACAGGTGTCTTAACTTTCTCTTTTGCAAGTCCTTCAAAGACATACAATTCCTTTATCTTGCTAGGGTATTTCTCGCCGTTAGCCTTACACAAGGTTATCTCTTGTCCTGCCTGCAAAGTACCTCTATGCAAACGTCCTACGGCTATTCTACCTACGTATGAGGAGTAATCCAAGGACGAAATCATCAACTGCGTGTTACCATCGATAGTTGGATAAGCAGGTATGTATTTGATAATTGTGTCAAGCAGATAAGATACGTCCGAGGTAGGTTTGTCAGGGTCAGGACCCATCCAACCTTGTTTGGACGAACCATAGACGGTAGGGAAGTCCAATTGCTCTTCGGTTGCGTTCAAGGCACACATCAAATCGAATACCTTTTCTTGTGTTGCAATAGGGTCGCAGTTAGGTTTATCAACTTTGTTTATTACGACTATCGGTTTAAGGTTCAACTCAATGGCTTTCTGCAATACGAATCTTGTTTGAGGCATAGGACCCTCGAAAGCATCTACGACCAAAAGGACGCCATCGGCCATATTAAGGACTCTTTCCACTTCGCCACCAAAATCGGAGTGACCGGGAGTGTCTATAATATTAATCTTAAAGTCCTTATAACGAATAGATACGTTTTTGGACAAGATAGTTATACCTCTTTCTCTTTCCAAGTCATTACTATCAAGAATCAGTTCTTTTTTTTCTTGATTATCTCTAAACAGTTTGGCTTGATAAAGCATTCTATCAACCAAAGTTGTCTTACCATGATCAACATGAGCGATAATTGCTACGTTGCGAATATTTTGCATATATTTTCTTTTTTTTATTAGTTTTCGGTTAATTAATCTTTGCTCCTACCTCTCAAATAGACTATGCCTTATCTATTTATTTTCCTTCTATTTGTGTGCGGACGTATTCTAAGGCTTTGCTGATACCGTCTTTGTCCTTGCCGCCTGCTGTGGCATAATATTTCTGACCACCGCCACCTCCATGGATATTCTTTGCAGCCTCTCGGATTATCTTGCCTGCGTCCAAACCTCTCTCTACCAAAGAATCACTTAACATTATGGTTAGCATTACTTTCTCTCCACTTACATTCGCCCCAACAAAACAAAAGTCCTTCTCATCTGCCCTAAACCTAAATGCAATATCCTTCATTCCTTCGGCTGTAACGTCCAATTGTGCCTCAAAATATTTTACTCCACCTATCGTTTGATACTTCTCTCTCAACTCCTTATACAAGGTATTCAAAGCCTGCAAAGAGTAATCCGATACTTGTTTCCTTAGGTTCGTATTCTCCTCTATCAACTTGCGAACCGAAGCAACCACATCAGGCGAAGCCTCAAAGAAACTATGCACATTCTCCAACGTGTCAACCGTCTTGTACATATATTCCTCAAACTCCTTACCCGTTACAGCCTCTATACGTCTTATTCCTGCTGCGACAGCACTCTCGGACAAAATCTTTATCATACCAATCACGCCCGTAGATTTCAAATGCGTACCACCACACAACTCTATACTGTCTCCAAAACGTATCACCCTTACCTTGTCGCCGTATTTCTCTCCAAACAAAGCCATTGCACCCAATTTCTTAGCCTCTGCAATAGGCACGTCTCGTCTGTCATCTGCCCTATAATCAGATCTTATCATTTGATTGACTTTGCGTTCTACCTCACGAATCTCCTCTGCGGTCATCTTGCTATGATGTGAGAAATCGAATCTCAAACGTTTGTCATCTACATAACTACCTTTCTGTTCTACATGCGTACCAAGTACCTGACGCAAAGCATAGTGTAACAAGTGAGTAGCCGTGTGGTTTCTCTCTATACTATGCCTACGTTCCGCATCAACCTTAACCATAAATACTGCCGTAGGATCTTTTGGCAAAGCCTTCGTTATATGTATCGGCAAGTTATTCTCTTTCTTTGTGTCTATGATATCTACTCTTTCTTCGCCATTAATCAAAACGCCTGTATCACCAACTTGTCCGCCCATCTCAGCATATAAAGGCGTCTTATCCAATACTATCTGATACAAAGTCTGACCTTTGGTCTCTACCTCACGATACCTAACTATCTTACTCTCACACTCTAACTCATCATAGCCAACAAATTTCTCTTCCTTATAGTCTGCTATTATCTCTACCCAATCACCTGTCTTAACACTTGCTGCGTTCTTGCTCCTTTGCTTCTGTTCTTTAAGATTCTTCTCAAAACTCTGCATATCGACCTCTCTACCTTGCTCTTTGGCTATCAAACAAGTCAAATCAATAGGGAAACCATAGGTATCAAACAACTCAAAGGCGAAGTCTCCACTTATTGCCCCTTGCGGATTATCTTTCAAGTATTTATCAAACTTAACAATACCGCCCGACAAAGTCTTTAAGAAGGCTGCCTCCTCCTCTTTTATCACCTTAACGATAAGCGAATGATTCTTCTCCAACTCTTTATACTGCCCACCCATCTGCTCTACTAAGGTGTCAACTAATTGATATATAAATGGTTTATCAAATCCTAAGAAGGTATATCCATATCTAACCGCACGACGAAGTATTCTCCTTATCACATAACCTGCTTTGTTATTAGAAGGCATCAAACCATCTGAGATAGCGAAACTTACGGCACGCACATGGTCAGAAATAACCCTCATAGCAATATCCTTCTTCTCGTCCTTGCCATAGACCGTATTAGAGAGCGTTGCAACCTTTTGAATCAATGGCTGAAAGACGTCCGTATCATAGTTAGACTGCTTATTTTGTAGTACCATACACAAACGCTCAAAGCCCATTCCTGTGTCGATATTCTTTTCTTTCAAAGGCTCTAATGTTTTGTCTGCCTTACGGTTAAACTCCATAAAGACAAGGTTCCAAATCTCTATCACCAACGGATTATCCTTATTAACCAAGTCCCTTCCCGATACCTTCTCTTTCTCCTGCTTAGAACGCAAATCGATATGTATCTCCGAGCAAGCACCACAAGGACCAGTCTCACCCATCTCCCAGAAGTTGTCGTGTTTGTTACCCGTTAGGATATGACTCTGCTCAACGTACTCTGCCCAATACTTGTGAGCCTCTTCGTCGGGTGCTAATCCTTCCTTTGTATCTCCCCCAAAATAAGTAACATACAAGTTATTCTTATCTATTTTATAGACCTTCGTTAGTAGTTCCCACGCATACTCAATAGCCTCTTTTTTGAAATAATCTCCAAAAGACCAATTACCCAACATCTCGAACATTGTGTGATGATAAGTGTCATGTCCAACTTCCTCCAAATCATTGTGTTTGCCACTTACTCTAAGGCATTTTTGTGCATCTGTTGCCCTTAGATAAGGTTTTTTAACATTGCCTAAAAAGATGTCTTTGAATTGATTCATACCTGCATTAGTAAACAATAATGTAGGGTCGTCTTTTATTACCATTGATGCTGATGGAACAACTGTATGTCCTTTACTTTCAAAATAATCGATGAAAGCCTTACGTATTTCGTTTGAGGTCATATTCTTAATTAGAATAAATTGTTTATATTTTCTACACAATTCTTCGTCCCTAAAAAAGACGAAATTTGAATTTGCAAAATTACTAAATTTTTCTCAAACCACCTCGATATAGACTGAATTTCAGCAAAACATCTACATCTAAACACACTTCAAGTCAAAAAGAAATCTTAGTTACAGCATTTTTTTAACATTTCAAAAATGTTCTATTTTCTCTATCGCCCTTTTTGGTTTTTCACTTTAACTTACTCTAAACTCACACATTCTTCCCCCAATACTCATCCCCTCAAAATAACTTTTGATATTATCCGAATAACTTCCGATAATATTTTGATAACTTCAGTAACTATCAAAATAAAATCAGTAATCGTTGGAATAAAATCAGTAATCAGTAAATTCTTTTCAGTAATCGTTAAATTCTTTTCAGTAATTATTTTTCTAACTTGTGATATTATTTTTCTGTCCTTATTTCTTTTACGCAGCAACATTTATTTTTGTGTAATTACCAACATTAGCGTATTCACCTGCTTGTTTTTGATACAATGCAGTAGATGAATTAGGTGCACCGAAACC
>CAVAII010000074.1:0-25524 GCA_963588535.1 Erysipelotrichaceae bacterium
CTCAAATAAGGTGATGTTTTAGTCAAATATTCTGCCAGATTATCAGAATAAAGTGGCACTTTATCAGAATATTCTGCCACTTTATCGTGATAAAATGGCACTTTATTTTCGTATTATCAATCAAGGAGTTACAAAGGCAAAAAATGGATATTTGAGAGTAAAAGATCCTCCTCTCAAAAATAGCAAATAGGGAAAATAGAACATTTTTCAAATGTTAAAAAAATGAGTTAATAGACAAAATGTTTCTAAAAAAAACAATTAGTCTTATCCCTCAAATCATAAAGAAAGCAAGTTATTAGAATGATGCTGCACAATGTTATGATAATATCCTAAAAGTACTGCTTACAAGTTAGATACTACTTAAAAGTTTTTATCGTATTTTTTAAGGTCATAACGTTTGAAACCGTATTTGTCGGCATTCTGCATATCAACATTAGTCTCGGTTTCGTCTTCTTGAGAAGGTTCGTCATTGAAAGCATTCTTGTATTTATCACTCTTAGCAATCTTCTGATTCTGAGTAAGTGGTGTATCATTCTGTCTGCCTTCTCCATCGTTAGAAGGGAAAGAGAACTCGGGGGCATCTCTATTCTTACGTCTGCGATATAGGATAGCCGAGACAACGAAGGTTACGACCAAAGCAATTACCAAAAGCACCAAGACAACTTCTTCGAAAAAGAAATGGTCATACGATTTGTTCTCAATATGAATACCTTGCATTAGGATTATATCGCCTATAAGTACCAAGAAAAGAATAAGTATAGGAACGATATTTATTTTTTCTTTCTCGTCTTCTTCTGTGTCGTCCTGATACATACCTCTGTACGCAACCATAAAAGGATAGCACATAAAAGCAATAGTCATTATGATAAGGAGTAGCATACAACCTATCTCATTTACAAAGAAATATGGAGCATCGCAAATAGTTATAAAGACACAACCTATTAGGACAGGGAGGAAAACATTAGAGGATAGATTATCGAAACGATTAGTAATATAAGGGTTAAACAAGAATTTTATCTGTTTGGACATAGAGATAAACATACGAGCCATTATCAAAAGCATAATAATAGCGAACAGCCATTTTGCCCATACCCGAGAGGTAAGACCCATATTGTCTGTAACAACATTCCACGACAATAGGTCAAACATAAGACCAAAGATAAAATTGCCACCTATTCTAATGATAGAGCAAACAACTATCCAGAACAAAAGCCTACGCATATTCAACCTATCAGAGTTCCATTTGATAAGGAATATCAACGCCACAATACCAAAGACTAAGGAGAGGACAAGAGGAGAAAGGAAGATATTGTAGATATTATTGTCTATAGTAAATAGGTCTGCGGTATTAGAGAGAGCATCTATGGGGTTGAAATCTACGAAAGTATTATAGACAATCATTTTGATGCCGACAGAATAAGCAGGCAAGATAGTAAAAAACTGAAATACCCAAAAGACAACTACCCAAGCAAGAATAAACAATACAGTGTTGTTCACAAGAGCAGCAATATCTAATTTAAGATCTCTAATTTTCTGTTTTAACACCTCTATATTATTCATCGTTTTTCGTTTTTATCTTTTTCTATAAATAAACCACGTATTATCTTTCTCTTGCAAGTTCTGTATAGTTTGAACTTCCTGTGCTATAAGGACAAAGATATTAAGGTTCTTTTGTTTCAACCACCGAATACCATCACTATCTTTTCTACAAGCAGCAGTAAAATAGATTAGGAAATCATCATGTGTATCGTTAATCCATTTCTGTGCGTCTGCGTGACCATCTATGGCTATGGTAATAATAGCAATAGTAGCAAAACCATTATCAAACAACCAATGCAAAGCATCTACATCGCCCTGAATAACATTACTCCATGCAGCCAATTCAGGATAACCATTATTAAGTAAGTACTTAAAGAATTTTTTGTCTCCTTTAATTGACTGCAATAATGCTAATAGAACCTTTATGTCATAATGCAAAAAACTTTTCATCGGTTTGTTTCTATCTTAGTCTTGCACCGCATTTAGTCTCTAACGATTTAATTATCTTGTTTATTGTACCATCGATTTGTTTGTCGGTCAAAGTCTTCTCGGTGTCTTGCAAGATTATGCTAATAGCGTATTGTTTCTTGCCAAGTTCTTGCAATTTGGTATATTCATCGAACAAGGTAATAGATTTGATAAGTTTCTTATCGCAGTCTTTTACTATTTGCTCTATGGTAGCGAAAGTTATCTGACTATCTATAACCAATGCCAAATCTCTCTTAACTGTTGGGAATTTGGATATACTTTGGTAGACAACTTCTTTCTTTGGCAATAGTTTAAGTATTGTATCCCAATTCAAATCTGCGTAAAAGACGTCTTGTTTGATATCGAATTGTTTTCTTAGTTGAGTACTTACTTTGCCGAGTATGGCAATAATTTTCTTGTTGTTTTTATTTACAAGGGTTAGTCCTTCGGATAGGTAATCAACATCGCTATCTTGCATTTGGATATCGTCTAATACTAATCTTAGACGTTGTAAGATAAGCATAACTGTGTTTTTGAGGTAGAAGAAATCAACATCCTTTGGTTTCTCTTGCCAAGATGCGTTAGTCTGTTTACCTGTAAGGAAGATAGCCAAGTGTTTCTCTTCTTTGTAGCGTTTATCTACCGATAGGTTATCAGGTGCGGCTATATTCTTTTGATAACAGTTGCCAAATTCGAAAGTCTTTAGTTTGGTTATCTTACGATTGATGTTGAACTCCAATACTTCTAAGCCTGAGTAAAGCAGACTTTGACGCATTACGTTTAGATCTGTTGATAATGGATTCAATAATCTTACGCTTTTCTGTATAGGAAAGTCTTCGTTATTCTCATAATAAGATCCGCTTGTAAGCGAGTTGTTCATTGTCTCGTTAAATCCTCTATCTGCTAAGAAGGACGTAATAAGATATTGTACCTTTTCTTTGTCTGGTCTTTCGGTGTAAGACAAAGAAGATTTAACACTCTGCGGAAATTCTATATTGTTATAGCCATATATACGCAATATCTCCTCTACCAAATCGCAAGGGCGAGTAACATCTACTTTATTCGTTGGCACCTCTGCTATTAAGTGTTTGTCATCAAATACAGGGGTTTGGATATTTAAGCCCTCTAAGATTTGTTTGATTTTATCTCTTTCGATTTGTTTACCAACCAAGTTATCAAGATAATCAAAAGATAAGTCAATAGTTGCTTTCTCTATTACCTTTGGATAGATATCTTTGATATTGCTACTAATCTGTCCGCCTGCTAATTGTTTGATTAGTATAGCGGCACGTTTTAGGGCATAGATAGTTATATTTGGGTCGGCACCTCTTTCATAACGGAAAGAAGCATCGGTACTTAGTCCATGATATTTAGATGCCTTACGGATAACCACAGGATTGAAATAAGCACTCTCTAAGAAAATGTTAGTAGTAGTAGCGGTAACGCCAGAGTCTTGTCCACCGAATATTCCACCCATACAAAGTGGTTTGGTAGCATCGCAAATCATTGCCTCTTTGCCGTTAAGTTCTCTTTCGACTCCGTCAAGGGTTACGAACTTTGTACCTTTTGGTAGGGTCTTTACATTGATTTGTTTGCCCTCTATTTTGTCTAAATCAAAAGCGTGTAAAGGCTGTCCAACTTCCATTAAGACGAAGTTCGTAATATCTACTACGTTGTTGATACTTCTAATACCTATTGCCTCAAGGTGTTCTTTTAGCCACTTAGGAGACTCTTCTACTTTTACATTAGATATAGTTACGCCTGTATATCTACCACATAGGCTCTCGTCTATATTGATAGGGATATCGTTTTCGGTATTATCTACTTTGAAATCATCTACTTTTGGAGTAAGCAAATCTACTTTCTCATCTTTTTGACAAGCCAATATAGCGATTAGGTCTCTTCCAACGCCTAAGTGAGAGGTTGCGTCCGAACGGTTAGCCGTTAGTCCGATTTCGAAAATAGTGTCTTCTTTTAGATGAAAATATTCTTTGGCAGGAGTACCAGGTACGCCGTTTTCAAGAACCATTATGCCGTCATTGTTATCACTTAGTTGCAATTCTTTTTCAGAGCATATCATACCTTCTGATACCTCGCCTCTAAGTTTGGACTTCTTTATCTCGAAACAGCCTTCCTTATCATAGACTTTCGCTCCTATGGTAGCCACTACTACCAATTGTCCTGCGGCTACATTAGGTGCTCCACAGACTATATGCAAAGGTTCTTCTTGTCCTACATCTACGGTCGTAATGTGTAAATGGTCGCTATTAGGGTGATTAACGCATGTTAGGACTTTGCCTATAAAATATTTGTCTAAACCACCTTTGATGTTCTCTATTTTTTCTGTTCCTTCTACTTCCAATCCTGAGAAGGTTAAAAGATTAGCTACTTCACTGGCATCGTACTTTGTGGGTACATATTCTCTAAGCCAATTATATGATATTTTCATTTTTTATGTTATCTTTAATTGTTATCCTAATTTGTTTTGTCTTATTTTACTATTTCTAACTCTTCGATAAGATTCTTTGCCTCCAAATATTTGTCTATTATCAAAAGACAATAACGAATATCCAAAGTAATATTTCTACACAAGTCTTTGTTATAAAGGATATCCGACATAGTGCCTTCCCAATTCCTATCAAAGTTTAGACCTATCAAGTTACCATCGGCATCCATTACAGGCGAACCACTATTGCCCCCTGTGGTGTGATTAGTAGCAATAAAAGCCACTCTATCTCCGTACGGAGCCATATTATTATTGTAATAGATATCTTTTAGTTTGTTCTCAACTACATAGTCGTATACATTAGGGTCTTCTTTTTCCATAATACCTGCTATAGTAGTATAATGACTATAAGTAACTGCGTCCTTAGGGTGGAATGGTGCAATATTACCATACGTTACTCTAAGTGTAAGATTAGCATCTGGGAATATACCATTATTCATAGATACGTCCTCTGTTGTTTTGTTCTTGTTGTACTCCTCTAATATAGAGGCAACATAGATACGATAGAGTCTATTCAACTCCGAACGATAAGTATTTAACTTAGGTATTGTAACCTCTACATATTGTCCCCAAATAGGAGAAAGGAACTCCAAAGCAGGATCGTCCATTAGTTTCTTATAATTCTTACGTTTGTAGTTCTTTAATAGGTCTTTGATTTTGTCTGGATTGTTTAGTATGCTCTTGTGATAGATATTAGCAAAGTATTCACTTACAGAGGAATTACCTATCTTGTTGCGTAGGAAATAATAGTTATCTTTTACAAAATCCTCATAGAATATTAACATAGTGCTAACAAATACGCTACTATCTACCGAACGATGCGATACGAAATCATTATTATAGTATTTATCTAAGTAAGTAAGCAAATCATTTGCTTTGGTAGTTAAGGCAACGTCAGAGGTTGTGTCTTGCATTGAGGCTTGTACGAGGGAGAGAAGACGTCTTGTGTTTTTCATAAAATCACTTGCTAAGACAGCCTCACCGATATACAATTGTTCCATTTTGTATTTACGATTATCGTCATAGAGTTGCTTAAAATCCTTCATAAGTGGATTACCTACCTCTTGCTTTTGTTTCTTCTCTACGGCTTTTAGGAACTTTAATCCCTTTACCTCGCCTTGCCATTTCTTCCAACCGTTTGCTATGGAGGCTACATCCGAAGCATATCGCAAACGTTGTGCAGGTGATTGCTCTTGTGCTTGTTTGTAGATATCCAATATCGCTGTTCTTACCTTTATTCTTGCAGGATCTTCAAGGTTTTGAATATCTTCTACAGCGTAAGAGGTTAGAAATTGTTGCGTAGTACCAGGATAACCCATAACAAAAGTAAAATCACCCTCTTGTTTATCTTTTAGAGAGATCTTAAGATATTGTTTAGGTTTGTAAGGGCGGTTTGCCTTGTTGTATTCACGAGGTTCGTTGTTCTCATCTGCATAAACACGGAAAACAGAGAAGTCTCCAGTATGACGAGGCCACATCCAGTTGTCAGTATCTCCGCCAAACTTACCTATATTAGACGGAGGAGCAGCAACTAATCTAACGTCCTTGTATATTTTGTTGACATAAAGCATATATTGATTGCCATAATACAACGCTCTAACGTAGGCATCGAGATTAGTACCCTTTGTCTCGTCTTTTACTATCTGTTTGATATTTTTGTTTATAATCTTCTCTCTTTCTTGTTCGGTCATAGAGGAAGTAACTCCGTTTAAGACCTTATCTGTTACGTCTTTCATATATTGAAGAGAGGTAACCGTTAGACCAGGACACGGCAATTCTTCTTCTAAGGACTTGGCAGCAAAACCATTAGTCAAATAATCGTGATCAACTGTGGAATGCCTAACTATTTCTCCGTAACCACAATGGTGATTAGTAAAAAGAAGTCCTTTATCGCTTACGAACTCACCTGTACAACCCCTTCCAAACAAGACAACTGCGTCCTTAATAGAGGCGTTATTCTCATCGTAGATTTGTTTTGCCGACAAGTGCGAACCTTTGGCTTTCATATCCTTTTCGTTATTGCTTAACTTATTCGGTAGCCACATTCCACCTTGTGCTAATGCCGTTTCACCAAATAGAAGAATGGTGATAAAAATATTTGTTATAATAAATCTCTTCATAATACAAAAATCATTTCAATTAGTTTGCAAATTTACAAAATTTCTATAAACATCGGTTAATTTTACTCATAAACCATTAAATTTTATTGTTATTATCTAAGAAAATTATGGCAAGCGAGAAGGAAATCTTATAAAAATATCTTGTTAGAAAATAAGTTTAGGAAAAAGAAAAAACGCCCTTTTAGAATAATATCAAAGATCGTCAAAATATTCTTTAACTTTACTGAAATATTCTTTAACTTTATCAAAATATTCTTTAACTTTATCAAAATATTCTTTAACTTTATTTGAATAATATCTAACTTTATTTTGGTGAAATAGGGGTTTAGTTAGAAAATTATAGCAATAAATACTATTGAATGATAGTTTTTTTGTAACTTTGCGTATCGAATTGACGGGAAATAATGAAAAAATATATTCTACTACTAATATTATTGTTGTGTGGTGTGCAGACGGAGGCTCAAAGTTGGTCCTCCTACCCTACTTACGAACAATACACAGAATATATGCAAGACTTATCCACCTCTTATCCATCTATATGCCACTTAGATACAATAGGTACGACAACAGAAGGTCGATTGTTGCTTTGCATGAGAATAGATAAGGATATAAACGGCGAAAAAGATCGTCCAAAGTTATTCTATTCTGCTGCAATGCACGGCAACGAACTAACGGGTGCAATGATGCTTTTGTACTTATTAGACACCTTAGCCAAAAATATAGACAATATCTGTCTGTCTTCTTCTTTTCCTATTATATATATATGTCCTTTTGCTAATCCTGACGGAACTTGGGCAAGCGGTAATAGCGATATTAGTGGGGCGATGAGATATAATGCTAATTATGTTGATTTGAATAGAAATTATCCCGATATCCGTTCGTCTCAAAACTCTGATGGAGAGTCTATTCAAAAGGAAACTAAGGCTTTTATCGCATATCAAAAGAAAGAGAAGTTTCATATTTCTTGTAATATTCATACAGGTAGCGAGGTTTTCAATTATCCTTGGGATACCTACAAGTCCAAAACAAAGACGCACGCAGATAATAATTGGTTTTGGTCTTTGGGCAAAGAGTTTGTTAGTAGTCTTAATGACGAGGGCGGAGATTATTTCAAGGCAGTTAATAGTAGTGGTATTGTAGAGGGTGGAGATTGGTATGTTATACATGGTTCAAGGCAGGATTGGAGTACTTATTTTGCTCATTGTCGAGAAGTTACTTTGGAGGTAAGCAATCCTTATTATCCGCCGTTTAGTGAGATAAAAGATTATTGGCAAAGATTAGGTAATGCGTTATTTACTTTTGTTGATTATTGTGGCTTAGGCGTTGAAGGCGTTGTTAGAGATAGTATTACGGGTAAAACATTAGACAATGTTATGATAGAGATAGAGGCGTACGACAAAGACTCCTCCGAAGTATTTACTAACGATAGCGGATATTATTTCCGTCCGCTTTTGGATAGTAGTTACTATATTACTTTTAGCAAAAAAGGGTATAATAATAAGAGTCTAATAGTTGGTTTGGGTAAGGAGTTAAAAAGAATAGACGTACAATTGTCTCCTTTGCAGACTTCGATAGAAAATATTCCAAACTTAGAGTTAGAGATTTACCCAACACTTGTAGAGAACTCAGTATATATTTCTACAAAGAATAAAAGCAATAGTTTGGTACCTAATCTTAGATACGAAATAATAGATTTGTGGGGGAGAATAATAGAGAGGAAAGCGATAAATTCTTTGCCGATGGCAATAAATACCAAAAATCTTTCGTTTGATACATACATTATTAATATATACGCAGGAGAAAAAATCATAAAAAGCGAAAAAATTATAAAGAAATAAATAAAGATGAAAAAAATATCGATAATAATAGCATTAATAGTATCTCTTGGTCTGCTGTCTGTGGATACGAAGGCACAGAGTTCTACCAAAAGTACGATAACAGGTACAGATACTAATATTTCTACTCCTTTCTTTGCTACAAGTGCTGGTTGGACTTTTCCTTTTGGAGAGATGGGCAATAGATATTCCTCATTCTTTAACATCAACACAGATTTAGGTTGGAAGACAAGAAACAATTGGATATTTACATTAGACTTTGGTTTTCAATTTGGTTCTAATAATGTCAAACATTTAGAAGATTATTTGGCAACCTTATACACCGACTCCTCCAAACCTATTATCGTTGGTACAGATGGTACAGATGCAGGAGTAGTTGCTTATAATAGAAATCTATCTTTAAGCATTAGTGTAGGTAAGATCTTTCCTATCTTTCACGATAACCCTAATAGCGGTATAGAGGCGTCTGTTTGTCTTGGTTTTTTGCAACATCAAATTATCTATGAGGCAACACAAAGTAAGGTTCTGCAATTAGAAGATGATTACAAATATCTCTATGACCGTCAGATGAGAGGACCTATGACGGGTTTGTTTTTGGGTTATCGCCATATAAGCAAAAAAACGTATGCTAACTGGTTTGCAGGTATAGATTGGAAGGTTGCTTTTACTAAGATGACAAGAAAATATCAAGCCGACTTAATGAGTGGCGACAATACTCGATATACGGATCACATGATAACCTTAAAGGTTGGTTGGATGTTTCCTTTCTTCGGTCGTTCGTCCGATAAGATATACTATTTCTAATTCCCTACCCTTAAAAAAGATATAACAACAGATGTATAATATTGCAATATATTTTTTGGTAGCACTTTGTCGCATTGTTTCTTTATTCAATAAGAAAATATCTACTATGTGCAGAGGTCAAAAGGATACTTGGCACAAACTTTCCTTATTAGATAAAGAGAAAAAGACTTTTTGGTTCCATTGTGCTTCTCTTGGAGAGTTTGAACAAGCCAGAAACCTTATTGAGACCATAAAAAATAATGACCCTAATAGTCAAATATTGCTTACTTTCTTTTCTCCTTCTGGTTATGAGGTAAGAAAAGACTACAAATACGCAGATGTTGTTACCTATCTCCCTTTCGATACTAAGCATAACGCCAAACGATTTGTTCGCTTGGTTAATCCCTCTATGGTTTTCTTTGTTAAGTATGAGTTTTGGTGGAATTATATTATTTGTTTGAAAGATTATCCTTTGTATTCCGTTAGTCTTATACTTAGAAAGAATCATTATTTGCTTAAACCTTTATCCTTTTGGTTTAGAAAGCAATTAAAGAACTTTAATATGTTCTTTGTGCAGGACAAAGCAACCTCTGAGATACTTAATAATATAGGTTATACAAATAATCTTATAGTTGGTGATACTCGTTTGGATAGAGTGTATAGTATGAGCAAAGAAAAGAAAGATTTTCCTTTGATAAGACAATTTATTGGTAATAAAAAAGTATTCCTTGCGGGTAGTTCTTGGCCTGAGGACGAGAAAATAATTCAAAAAGCCTTAAAAGATATAAAGGATATAAAAATTATCTTAGCCCCTCACTTAATAGATAAGAAACATATCTCTTTCCTATTGGATTTGTTCAACGATAGTATCGCTCTTTCTAATCTAAACGAAAGCAACTACAAAGATTACAACGTCCTAATAATAGATAATATCGGTATGTTAATGTATCTGTATTCTCTATGCACACTTGCGTATATTGGCGGTGGATTTGGCGAGGGTATTCATAATGTTCTTGAGGCTGCGGTCTTTAATAAACCTCTTGCTTTCGGACCTAATAACAAGAAATTCAAAGAAGCACAAGACCTTATTAGGATTAATGTCGGCAAAGAGATTAATAATAGCGAAGAGTTGCAAGAGTGGACTACGGACTTATTAACTAACGAAAACAAATACAAAGAATTATCATCCTTAGCAGGCACTTACGTCCAACAAAATATAGGAGCAACCGAGAAAATACTACAAAACATCTTTAGAAAATGAAAAAACACATACTCTATATATTATTAATAGCCCTTATCTTTGCTTCGTGTTCCCCTAACAAACATCTTAGCAAGAATGGTTACCTACTTAGTCGTAACAAAGTAAGTATTGATAACAAGACTATCTCAAAAGGTAATATTTCTAAGTATATTCAACAAGACCCTAACAACAAATTTCTCGGCTTTAAGGCAGGTATGTATATCTATTCATTATCTCGTCCTGGTGAGGATAGTACTTGTAATTTCTTTGAGCGTTATGTCTTTCGTACTATCGGTAACAAACCTGTTGAATACGATGAGCAACTAACCGAGACGTCTATCAAAAACATCAAGACCTATCTTAAATCTCAGGGTTGTTTTGATGCCAAAGTTACTTCCTCTCTTTCGCCTGTTAAACGCCCATACGCTCCTTGGACTTATTACAAACGTCGTCGTCAAGTCAATTATGATATCTATATTCCTTCACGAGCCGTAATCGATACCTTTATTGTTCAGACCGAAGACCCTAAACTATTGTCTACTATAACCAAACTAACCAAAGATGACGCAGTAAAAAGAGGCGAATGGTATAACGAGGACAAATTAGTTACAATAAGAGAAAACGTTGCTACCAAAATGCTCTCCGAAGGCTATTATACTTTCAACGAAAACTATATTGTCTTTAATATTGATACCTCTAACGGAGTTGATAAGACCAAAATAATAATGCTAGTCAAAAACCCTGTCGGTGAGACCAAAGACTCTGTATCTATTACTCGACACAAACCTTATAAGGTTACTCGAATATACGTTTATCCTAATTATATCTCTCCTCTTTCGCACGAATATATCTCTAACACCGACACTACTCTAACCTATCATAAACAACAAAAAGGTTACAAACCTACTCCTTTGAATATTATTAAGAATACCGAGAAACCTATTATCAAAGACCGTACTATAATGCGTAGTATACTTATGCAGAACAATAACCTCTACTCCCCTGAGGCAAGTCAAAGTACTTATCACGCACTATCTAATCTTAGAAACTTCAAATACATTGATATATCATACGAAGATATAACCAAAAAGGAACAAGATACCAACGACTTGGCTTGTTATATCCGCCTTACA
This sequence comes from Erysipelotrichaceae bacterium, assembly GCA_963588535.1. Classification (GTDB taxonomy): domain Bacteria; phylum Bacteroidota; class Bacteroidia; order Bacteroidales; family P3; genus Scybalousia_A. Next base: position 11,625 of record CAVAII010000074.1, read on the forward strand.
AGAAGTAAACCTATTAGTCTGTCGTCTTCTTTCGAGTTAAACTATTCGGCAAGTAACGAACCTATCAATAATACCTCTTCGTCTAATTTTGGTATGGCTGGCAACTTATCTTATTATGATAAGAACTTATTCCATGGGGCTGAGATATTCTCGGCTAACCTTAAACTTGCAACCGAGATCAATAGCAATATATTTAAGAAAGAGAACACCGCAACAGGTTGGGAGTTATTCAATGCTTTCGAGGCTGGTGTCAATTTCGGTATAGAATTTCCTCGATTCCTTGCTCCTTTCTCTACTGTATTCTACTCTATGAAGTTTCACCCTCATACCAGTGTTAAGGTTGGATACAATGTTCAAAAGAGATCCTATTACGAACGTTCTATCTTTACCCTTAACTACGGCTATTCTTGGAATACTACCGATAAAAAATATTTTGCTTTCATTCCTTTGGAAGTCAATTTCGTAAATATGACTATCACAAGTAGCGAATATGCCGAGTTTATCCAAAACAGAGACCGCCGTATTCAATACCAGATGTCCGATCACTTTGTTATGTCTATGCGTTTCTCATACAACTACAACGGACAGGTAACTGGCAACAGGACAGACTTTAATCTTTTCTCTGTTAACCTTGAATCTTCGGGTAATCTATTGGATTTGTACTCCCTTACTTTTGATCAAAGCAAGGACGACGAAGGACATTATACTATCTTCAACGTACCTTTCTCTCAATTCGTTAGAACTGACTTTTCTTTTACTCGCTATCATTATATAGGTAAGAGTTCGAGTCTTGTTTTCAAACTCTATGGCGGTGTGGGCGTTCCATACGCTAATGCCGAGTCCTTACCATACGAAAAAGCCTTCTTTGGCGGTGGTGCTAACGGATTGCGTGCTTGGCAACTAAGAAGTTTAGGTCCTGGTTCGAGCAAATCTAACGATGATAACACCTACGACAAAGCCGGCGATATATCCTTTGGTGGTAATATAGAGTATCGTTTCCCTATGTTCGGACCTTTCGAGGGTGCTGCCTTCTTCGACTTTGGTAATATTTGGACCTTACACGATCAAGACGACACCGAAGGCGGTCAGATTAGCAAAGACTTCTACAAAGAGATAGCCTCAGGTACTGGTTTTGGACTACGTTGCAATCTTGGCGTATTTATCCTCCGTGTAGACTTTGCTGCTAAGGTTTGGGACCCAAGTAAGACGCTTTCCAAAAGATTTGTTCTCCCTGATACTCGTCTTAAAGATATTGCTATTCAATTCGGTATCAACTACCCATTCTAAAAAGAAAGACAACAAAAAGTTTGGTAGTCTCAAAAGAATGTTATAATTTTGCAACGCATAATCAAAAAAACATAACAACTATGAAATCGAAATTACGTTTAATAATTGTCTTCTTCCTCGGTATTTTGGTTGGTTTCATTCTTGCCGATAAGATAAACATTGATCAAGAAAAAGAAGGGAAAGATAGTCCTAAAACCGAAAAGAAAATAAAAAATAAATCCTCCAAAGAGAAAAAAGATAAGGATATTACTATCTTTAAAGAACCTCAACGAGTCCTTGACTTTAAGAGATTTAAGGTTGAAAAAGTACTTGACAACGGCAACGCTTTGGCTACAGTCTTAGACAACAGATATAGCAATATGGATATGCGTACCTCTACTACCGTTCTATTCTTAGCAGACGAGAGTTCTAATTACTTTGATGACCAAAAGATTGTTGTACCTAAGGGAAAGGTTGCTAAACAAATAGGCACTTATAAATACAAAGAATACACGTACTCCGACACTCAAACTCTCCCTATCGTTGATTTTTTTGATAAAGAGAGCAAATAGTTTTTTAAGCAATAAACACACAAAAACGATTAGTGTATTCGCTAAATTAATTAGTGTATTCGTTAAAATAATTACTGAAAATAATTTACTGATTACTGATAATATTTCAACGATTACTGATTTTATCAAAATATTATCTAACTTTATTTGGATAAAGTTTAACTTTATTCTGATAATCTTTAACTTTATTCTGATAATCTCTAACTTTATCCAAATAAAGTTAAGGAATAATTTGATAAAGTTAAGGAATATTCTCGGTTTTTTGTATTTTTGCAAAAAAGATAGCCAACTGAAAAAACAGAATATTATCAAAAATGGAAGAGAAAACTAACACGGAAGAAGAGATAAACGATATTGTAAAAAAAATCTTCAAAAAACTACAAGCAAACAACCTAACTATATCTACGGCAGAGAGTTGTACAGGGGGAAATATAGCACATAGGATAACTTTGATTAGCGGTGCGTCTGAGTTTTTTAAAGCCGGCATTGTCTCCTATTGTAACGAGATGAAAGAAAAAATACTCCATGTAGATAAAACAATCTTAGATACTTACGGAGCAGTAAGTGAGCCGACTGCAAAGCAAATGGCAGAAGGTGTTTTGTGTCTTACGCAGACCGATTGGGCTATCTCTACAACTGGATTAGCAGGTCCTTTGTCCGATGGTAGCGGTACGGAGGTCGGGACAGTATTTATCGGCATTGCATCAAAAGGGAAAGAGACGATAGTAAGGAAATATTGCATCAAAACCCAGAGAGAAGACTTTATTAATAGGGTTAGCAAGGAGGCTTTGTCTTTATTATTGAGTAGTTTAGAGTAGAAAAAAGATTTTATTATTCAAAAAAATAGCAGATAAACAAAGTTTTAAGAAAAAATATTGTACTTTTGCAGTTGTTTTAGACTGTAAGTGCGGTTTATTAACGCAGCATAAATTGATTATAAACATTAAATATAAAGGATAATACAATGGATTTCAGAAAAGAGTTCAAACTTTTTGCAACAAAAGGAAGAAATATAAATTCTTTAACTTTTGATCGTTACAACAAATATTTCAACACCAAAAGTGCGTATATCAACCCTACAATCATAGAGGAAAGACAGTTGAATGTAGCACAAATGGACGTTTTCTCTCGTTTGATGATGGACAGAATTATATTCTTAGGAACAGCCATTGACGATGATGTAGCCAACATTATTCAGGCTCAGTTGTTGTTCTTAGAGAGTACAGATTCTCAAACAGATATACAGATATATTTGAACTCTCCTGGCGGTTATGTACAAGCAGGTTTAGGAATATACGATACTATGCAATACATTACCCCAGACGTTGCTACTATATGTACAGGTTTGGCAGCAAGTATGGCTTCTGTCTTGCTTTGTGCAGGTGCTCCTAAGAAGAGAACAGCATTGGAGCATTCGAGAGTTATGATACATCAGCCAATGGGTGGTGCTCAAGGTCAGGCTTCGGATATTGCCATAGCAGCAGAAGAGATACTTAAAACAAAGAAAGAACTTTATAATATAATAGCCAAACACAGTGGTCAACCTTTCGAAAAGATTGAACAAGATAGTGATAGAGATCATTGGTTAACAAGTCATGAGGCCAAAGAATATGGTATGATTGACGAGGTGTTAATACGTAAGAAGTAAATGAAAAGATATTTTTTGCTAATAATAGCCGCCTTGTGCGGAATGTTTGCCTCTTGTTCTAATAAGACACAAGTAGTAATAGATATACCCGAAGTAAGTGAGGGAGATGTAGTTGTTGTCTATCAAGATCCTGATATGATACAAGCAAGGACTGATTCAAAATTGGCAACCGCTAAGTTAAAGAATGGTAAGTGTGAGATTAGTTTCGATTCTCTACAATTTGATGGCAAAAGAAAAGAATGCTCTGTATCTATTATTAATAAGGATAAAGGATTTGGAGCAACTTTGCCGTTTATAATAGAGAAAGGTAAGACGATAACCCTTAAAGTAACAGGAGTTATTGATTATCTTGCACAAAAGAACGTACTTCAATTGGATTATAAGGGTAGTAAGTTTGCCGAGAAGTTCTCTAAGTTTTGGGGAGAGATTAATAATTCTTTTATGGAGTTAAGCCGAACAGGTAATGATAACAAAATCTTTGCTAATCAAGTAAAACTTATTAAGGACTTTATAGAAGAATATCCTGAGAGTGGATATCCTTATTCTATTCTAATGAGTGAGGTTCAGGTTTTGTCCGATAAACAGAATCCTATCTTGCAGTATTGTGCTGAGTTATCGAATAATAAGAGCGAGAACTCATGGCAAAAATACCTTGTAGAGATATACAAAGAGAAAATGTTAAGAATGATAGCAGGAAGCACATTTGTTATCTCTGCACAGGACAAAGACGGCAAGACTATAACCGAAAGAGATATCAAAGGCAAAGTAATTCTTGTTGATATCTGGGCTTCTTGGTGTAAGCCTTGTCATGAGGCGATGCCAAAGGTAAAAGAGATCTATAACAAATACAAAGACAAAGGCTTAACGGTTGTTTCGGTTAGCGTAGATACTAATCCTAACGATTGGTTGAAATATATAGAAAAGAATCCTTTCGAATGGATGTCTTTGTTGGGTAATGGACAAGAGTTAGCACAGAGATATGACTGCCAATACATACCTTATTTTATGGTTGTGGGCAAAGATGGTAAGATACTAAAACAAGGTGTTGGTTTGGACGGTGTTGAGGAAGTTATAAAACAATATTTAGATAAAGAAAACTAAAAACACTAAGATAAATGGAGTTTTCCGCAAAACAGATCGCTGAGTTTCTACAAGGAAAAGTAGAAGGTGACGAAAACATAAAGGTAAACAAAGTTTGCAAGATAGAACAAGGCGAAGAGGGTGCACTATCCTTCTTGGCTAATCCGCAATATGCTCATTATATCTATGATACTAAGGCGTCTATTGTAATTGTTAATGAGGATTTCTCGGCAGAAAGAGAGATAAACGCCACACTTGTTAGAGTAAAGAACGCTTATAGTTCTTTCGCTACTCTACTTGGGATATACAATCAATATAGGTTCAACCGCATCGGTATCTCCTCTCTATCGTTTATAGATAAGAGTGCTATAGTTGGACAAGATTGTTATGTGGGAGAGTTTGCCGTTATAGACAAACAAGCAAATATTGGAGAAAATACTAAGATCTATCCACAAGTATATATCGGTGAGAATGTAAAGATAGGCAAGAACTGCACTATCTATGCAGGCGTCAAGATTTATCACGATGTTACGATAGGCGACAATTGTATCCTTCACTCAGGTGTAGTCATTGGTGCAGACGGATTTGGTTTTGCTCCACAGGAAGATGGTACTTTTAAGAAGATTCCACAGATTGGCACCGTTATCATAGAAGAAGATGTAGAACTTGGGGCTAATGTCTGTGTGGATCGTTCTACTTTTGGTCCTACTATTATTCACAAAGGCGTAAAGATAGACAACCTTTGTCAGATTGCTCATAATGTGGAGGTAGGTAGCAATACTGTTATGTCCGCACAAACAGGTCTGGCAGGTAGTACTAAGGTTGGAGAGAATTGTTTCTTTGGTGGTCAGATAGGTTTCGCAGGGCATATCAAGGTTGGTAATAGAGTAAAGATAGGTGGACAAAGTGGTATTATGACAGACTTACAAGACGATGGTCAATACTTAGGTTCTCCTGCTATGCCGACAAGAGATTTTATGAGGTCTTATTCTTGTTTCAAACACTTGCCAGATATAGAAAAGCGTTTGTCAGAATTGGAAAACCTTCTTAACAAACAACAAAAATAATACACACAAGAATATATTATTAATATGTTATCATCAATAAACATCGCAAGACAAGAAATCAAGTCCTTATCCCGTACAGATTGGATGGATTGTTTTTCTATGGCGGCGTTGATTGGTGGTATTATCTACTCTCCTTTTCTCTTTACTGTGGGATTGGTTTGTATGGTCTTAAGAGTTTTGTTTATTGGCTCTTGGCGCGAGAAAATCCTTGCCTTAAAACATAATTACAAACCTCTACTCTGCTTGCTTAGTATCTATTTATTGAATATTATTGGCTTATTATGGAGCAAAGACTTGGGGTCAGGATTTTTCGAACTCAATCATAAACTCCCTTTTCTTGTCTTACCATTGTTCGCTTTGGTGGTTTGTCCTCCAAAAAAACAGTCCTTACATATAGTTTTCTTTGTATATATCGCCCTGATAACTATTGGTATACTTATAGGTATTGTACATTATTTGGTAGACCCATACGCCGATAGCAGAATCTTAGTACCTACGGCAAGAAATATTTCTTTTGCGTTTCATATTTGTTTCTCTGCCGCAATAATGACTATTATGGCAAGTCGAAACCATGGGTTAAGAAAATTTCTTATTCCCTTAATCCTTTTGTTTTGCGTGTATCTCTTTATTGCCTCGCTACTTAGCGGTTTGGTTACGCTGTTTATCTTAGTAATCGTGGCTCTTATATATATATTAAGGAAAAGAAACAAGATTTATTCTCTTTTGGCTACCCTAATAGTTGTCTTTGCTATGGCGTTAGGAGGTTATTGGGTTTATAATCAGTATGCTAATTATTTTCATCCTAAACAACCTTTCGTTACGAATATAACCGAAAAGACTGCTTTGGGCAATAGTTATGAGAATAGCACAGATCGTTCCATTGAGAATGGTTATTATGTCTCGCAATACGTTTGCAAACAAGAAGTTGAGTGGGCTTGGAAAAAACGTACTGGACTTAGTCTAAATGATTATTGCGAAGGCAAACAAGGAATAGAGAGTTATCGATATTATAATGTTATCTATCGTTACCTCAACTCGTTAGGAAAAAAGAAAAATGCCGAATCAGTCCTTCAACTAAGCCAAACAGATATCCAAAACATTAAGAAAGGTTATTCTAATTATGTCTATGCCGAGCGTTCCTCGATAAAGAGACGTTTGTATCAGACTTTCTACGAGATAGAACGTTATAGCCGTACAGGAGAAGTTGAGGAGATGTCCTTGATTCAGCGTCTGTTCTGGTCTAAGAATGCCATAAATGTGATAAAGCAACACTTGGTTATAGGTTGTGGTACGGGCGATGCACGCAATGAGTTAGTCTCTCCCGTAATAGACTCTCACCCAGAGTTATGTACAACAGGCTGCAATCCACATAATCAATTTATTTACATACTTGTTGCCTTTGGTTTATTGGGTCTTGTGGTTATGCTTTTCTATGTATTTTATCTGCCGTTAAGGTTACATCTGTTTAAGGATTCTTATTTTGTTGTCTTCTTTATCATTGCTATTTGTTGGATGTTTGCCGAGAGCAGTTTCGAGAGTTACGAAGGTATGACCTTCATCTCCTCCCTTATGTCCTTCTTCTGCCTAAAAGACAAAAATTAGAAGGAACATTCTTTTAATAATTACTATTATTATCCAAATATTTACTGATGTTATAAAATTCTTTACTGATTTTATCAAATTCTTTACTGATTTTATCAAAATAATTACTGATAATAATTTAACGAATACTGATATTATTCGAACGATTACTGATATTATTTGAATGAATACTGATAATATTTTTTTCCTTTCGTATTAAGAGAAAAGTTATTCAGATTTCAATAGAAAAGAATAGTTATTTCACGCAGTAAAGTGGGCTGAAAAATTGTCAATTGCAAAAAATTTCTTATATTTGCAACTTAAATATATTGGTGAAATGGACAAATCAAAGATTTTATACGTATCACAAGAAATATATCCTTATATGCTATCGAATCAAATGGCTGATTTCTGCCGTTATCTGCCTCAGGCAATATTCGAATCAGGCAAAGAAATAAGGATATTTATGCCACGCTTTGGTAATATAAACGAGAGAAAGAATCAATTACACGAGGTAATTAGATTATCTGGTCTCAATATTATAATAGATGATACAGATCATCCTTTAATAATCAAAGTGGCGTCTATACCTACGGTAAGAATGCAAATATACTTTATTGATAATGAGGATTTCTTTACAATCAAAGCAGGTGTTAAAGATGCCAAAGGCAAATACATTGCTAACAACGATGAAAGAAGTATATTCTTTGCCAGAGGAGTACTTGAGACGGTTAAGAAATTGGCTTGGCGTCCTTCGGTAATACATTGCACAGGTTGGTTTTCGATGATGTTGCCTTTCTTTGTTAAACGCACCGAAGGATACAAAAACAACCCTTATTTTAGTAGTTCTAAGATAGTCTTAACCCTTATGGGAGACGAGTTTACAGGTATGTTGGACGAGAACTTATTAAGAAAACTCAAAAAAGAAACCGAAGGCGGTACGCAGAGAGATTGGAAGTTCTACAAAGAGCCTACATACGAGAATATTATGAAAGCGGCTATCTCTTACGCAGATGGTGTTATTATCGGACAGCCTAATGTTAGCAAAGAGTTGATAGGCTTCGCCAAAGAAAATAAAAAAGGCGTTGTGCCGTTTAATCCTGATAGAAAAGAATTTTATAACTCCATAAACGAATATTATGACTCCATTATTGAGATTGAAGAAGATTAGTCTTGCTTTGTTACCAACAAAGACTTTATCTAATGTAGTTATTGCTTGTTGTTTGGCAATAGGATTAGCGTCTTGTGTAAACGAGGACAATCAATTAGGTTTGGATTTGGTACAGACAAATGGTGGTTTGGACGTATTACATTCGCCTGATAATATTGCTGCGTTGTCTGTTAAGACTTATAGTATAGACTCTTTGTCTACAGGACAGAATGATAACTTTGTACTTGGTACTTATAAGGATAGTCATTTTGGTACCTTAGCAGCATCTATCTATACTTCATTGAGTTTGGAAGATAATGCAGGATTTGATTTCTCGAGCATAGGTACGATAGACTCTGCTATCTTGTGTTTGGCTTATTCTTCATCGGGAGCCTTTACGAGCGATAGTAGTGTATATACAGACAATATGAAAGTTAGCGTCTATATGCTCGCCAAAGAGATGGACTCGACTTGCAAATATAGCAACTCCACTGTTGCAACCGATGGTGAGGCTATATTCTCCTCTACTGTCTTAGTAGATCCTCTAACTGGCGTTACCTTAGAGGGAGAAGAGAACACACTTGTTCCGCACCTAAGATTAGCACTTAACGATAGGTTTATCAATAAATTATCTCAGGGTAAGTATGAATCGCAAGATATTTTCAGCGAAGATTTCAAGGGAGTAAAGATAACAGCCAAGAGTTCGTCTAATTCTTATTTGGCTTGCATAAATATGAAATCCGATTACTCAGGAATAATTGTTTATTATCACGACAGCGAAGGCAATAAGGGTAAATATATGATTAACTTTACTAAGAATGGTTATCGTTTTATGAATATAGAAAAGGATTACGCCTCTTCTTCCCTTGCAGAGTTGAATAACTCCTCTCCTAATGACACAGTAAGATCTCAAGAGTATATATATTTGGCATCTTTGGGTATAGCGGAGTCTGCTTTAGACCTTTCGGGTTTGGATACTTGGTACAATCAGGACTCTGTTAAGGGTTCGGCATTGAATCGTGCTGAATTAATCTTGCCTGTATCTAGTCTTAACTCTAAGTCTTATCTATTCCCTTCGTCTATCAATGTATTTAGAAAACAAGATGGTAAGTATTATTACATAGACGACCAAGTTGCCTCTGATAACTGGCTTGGTAATAAGTACGATGCAGAGATTAATGCTTATAGAATAGATCTTACCTCATACTTACAGAACTATCTTATGGGTAAATACGATAACTGCACTTTGTATTTGGTACCTGATAATAGAATCTCTTCGGCTGCAAGAGTTATCCTTAACGGTCCAACAAGTGATAACCCTCCTAAGTTGAATATAATCTATTCGCACCCTGCACAAGATTAATTAACACAATATAATATCGGTAATGAAAAAGAGAAGTTTTATATTAATATTGTTGTTAGCAAGTTGCTTTGTTACCTTTGCAGAAAAAGGCGACACGATATCTTTCGAGGAACATTATTCTGATGGTAAGATTGCTACCAAAGGTTATAAGAACAAAGACAAGATACGTATTGGAAACTGGACTTGGTATTTTGATAATGGCAATACATTGCTTACAGGACAATACAACGAAAAAGGTTACAAGGTTGGTCTTTGGCAATGGTTTTATAATGATGGTAGCCTACAAAAACAAGAAGTCTTCTCGGGCGATGGTGAAGATAAAGCCTTCTATGACAACAAACAACTCTATTATTCTTGCAAAGTAATAGACGGCAAACGTCAAGGCGACTACAAAGAGTATCACAAGAATGGTAAGATAAAGATGCAAGGTAGTTATAAGGACGATGAGTTAGAGGGCAAAGTAAAATGGTGGCACGCAAACTCTAATCCTGATATGGAAGGTACATTAAAGGCAGGCAAACGTTCTGGTCATTGGATATATTATTTCCATGATAGTGGTAACAAAAACAGCGAAGGCGATTATATAAATGATAAGGAAGAAGGTCGTTGGGTATATTACTATGAAACAAAAGAGAAATGGCGTGAGGGCGAATACATTCATGGCAAAAGGGAAGGATTGTGGAAAACTTATTACGAAAATGGTAACACCCTTCATCAAGGTTCGTACGTTAATGGCAAAGAAGAAGGTATTTGGATTTCTTATTTTGTTAATGGCGATATTCAGATGCGTGGTAACTTTGTTAGCGGTAATATGGACGGCAAATGGGAGATGTATAACTCAGATGGTTCGCACAAAACAGACGTTACTTATTCTAATGGCTTGAAAAACGGCACTGAGACCCTATACGATGACAACGGCGATATATATCAAAAAGCCGACTACTCGGACGGAGTACTCAATGGTCGTTGGGAAAGATATTTTAATAACAAACTAATTGAAAAAGGTACTTATAAACAAGGTAATAAGACAGGTAAATGGACTTTCTACGATGAGAGCGGTAAGGAAATAGAGAGCCGTTCCTTCTAAGTCTGTATTCAAACAAGACACCAAAACATAATAGAAAAGAATAGATGAAAGATTTTTTGAAACTAATAGGTTGGAAAGAATTAATAGTTATATTGCTGACTTTTGTGTTAGTTCGTATTAGTATTATAATACCTTTCTATTCACAATGGAATATGCCTTTGGATATATCTTTGGAGAATTTCATAATTTTCATCTTTGGTATTTGCTTTTTGTTTGCTGGCAACAACGCTGCAATCAAATTCTTTGACGAAAAACAAAAAATCCTTCAACAAAACCCTTCCTCTACTGTTGAGATAAAACAATATCCTGACCTTGTACAGTTAAGAGGTTTGTGGATTGTACTTTGGTTCGTTGGAATAGCAGCAAGTGCTTACTCTTGTGTGAAGATAGGTAACAACTATTACTACATAACCTTAGCAGCCCTAACCTTATTGCATGGTTATACCTACGCAAGTTATACTCGTTATAGATTCCTGTTGGGTAATCTCTCATTATCTATCCTATACGTAGCCATTATCTACACACAACTACCACATAATGCAGATATCTTAGTACCCCTAACCTACAAATATCCTAACCCTTTGGCTTTATCTTATAATGACTTAAAGACTTTGTTCTTGTTCTTAGCCGTTATAGTATTCTTCCTAACTATGTTACGAGACATAACTGGCGATGTAACTAACGCTCCAGAAGATAAACAAAACAAATATCAAACCATAGGAGTTGTCTTAGGCATTAACAAAAGCAAGACATTCTTATACGTTGTTAGCGTGTTGTTTATCCTATTATGTTGTCTATTTCTATACTATTATCGTTCGCAAATAGGTGCTATTCAAATCGGTATAAGCGTCCTTATCTTGATTGTACCTATTATATATTATATTTTTAGCCTTAAGAAAGCAAGTCTACAAACAGATTTCAACTATTTGTACGTTTTCTTGGGTATGATATATATTTCGGTGTTGTTTGTTATATCGTTCTGTAAACTTTTGTTCGCTAATGGAATCTCTTACTAAAACAATTCTCCTTAACAGCCATTCCCCGAGGAGAAAACAGATATTAGAACAGATGGGATTAGAGGTAGAGGTGGTAAGTTCCCTTTGTCAAGAGACTTTTTCTAACAATCTTCTACCCGAACAAGTCGCTCTCTATTTGGCAACAAAGAAAAGCGAAGCATACAAAGGCGAAATCCAACAAGACCAAATACTTCTCTCGGCAGATACGATAGTAGTATTAGACAATCAAATACTTGGAAAACCAAAAGATGAAAACAAAGCAAAAGAAATGCTTAAAAGTCTATCCAATAGAGAACATAAAGTGATAACTGGTTGTTATATGAAGTCCAAAAACAAAGAAGTAGGATTTTTTGAAACAACACAAGTCCTCTTTGATAGTCTTACAGACGAGGAAATAGACTATTATGTCTCTACCAAACGACCTTTGGACAAAGCAGGATCGTATGGCATACAGGAATGGATAGGTATGATAGGCATAAAAGCAATAAAAGGAGATTATTATAATGTAATGGGATTGCCCTCTAATAGAGTTTGGCAAGAAATAAAGAATAAATTATGGTAGATATATATCAATTAGCCCTTTCTAAGACTTACGGCATAGGACCGCAGTCAGCAAAAACCTTAATGGAGAATTTAGGTTCAGCAAAAGCATTGTTCGAATTAAAAGAGAATGATTTGCGTGATATTTTCAAAACAAGAGAACAGACTATTCAAGAGATTCTCTCTCGTAAGATGTTCGATATGTGCGAAAAAGAGTTAGAATTTTTGGATAAATATCATATCAATTCTTTCTTTTTCACAGATGAGAAATATCCTATGCGATTGAAACAAATCCCCGATATGCCTATCTGTCTTTTTATACAAGGCGACTATGAGATCTTGGAATACCCTCGTATTGTTGCCGTTGTTGGTTCTCGCAAATGCACCGATTATGGTAAAGGTGTGGTAGGAGAGGTTATCGAGGAATTGAAAGACTTAGGTGCTGTGGTCATCTCAGGTCTTGCATACGGTATAGACGCTACGGCACACTCTTGCTGTCTTAACCTTAACGTACCTACTTTCGCCGTTATGGGAACAGGTCTGGATAATATCTATCCACCCGAAAACCTTGAGATAGCCAAACGTATGATTGATAGTACAGGCGGCTTGATAACCGAATATTTTACTCACACCCGTCCTGTTTCGCATAACTTTCCTGCTCGCAATAGGATAATAGCAGGTCTGTCCGATGCGGTAGTTGTAGTAGAAGCCACTAAAACAGGTGGTGCTCTTCTTACGGCACATCTCGCTAACGACTATAATAGAGAAGTCCTTGCCGTACCAGGTAGAGTTAATGACAAGAACTCAGAGGGTTGCAACTTCCTTATATCTTCTCAAAGGGCAACGATTTATTCTAACAAAGAGAGTATCGAAAGGGTTATGTCTTGGAACAAACATCAGACTATACATTCTCTATTCTCTCAGGAAGAGACCGACAAAGGTGAGAACTTAACAGGTCTGGACAAAAAGATATATTACACTCTAAAACAAGAAGGTGAGATGGACGTTGATACTTTGCTTGTCAAGATGGGAGTATCCTCTAACGAGTTGTCTGCCTCTTTGCTTAACTTGGAGTTATGTGATATAATCTTATCCAAACCAGGTAAGATCTACAAAGCACTATAATACTCATAGTTAGATAGATAATCTACTGAAATATTCTGCCAGATTGTCGAAATAATCTGCCACTTTATTCGGATAATCTGCCAGATTAGAAAAATATTCTGGCAGATTATTTGGATAAATGGTCGTTTTATTCGGATAAATGGTCGTTTTATTCTAATGAATGGTCGAAATATTTTCAAAAAACGTAGTTTTTTTTGAATAAAGTGCGTAATTATCAAAATAAAGTAAGTGATTATCCGAATAACTTGCGATAATATTTAGATAAATACTGATAATATTTTATTCTTTACTGATATTATCAAAATAATTACTGAAAAGAATTTAACGAATACTGATATTATTCGAATGATTACTGATAATATTTTAATGATTACTGATTTTATTCTAATGATTACTGATTTTATT
>CAVAII010000075.1:0-9594 GCA_963588535.1 Erysipelotrichaceae bacterium
TATCAATCTTATCATATTCGATTTCTGGGAAGATAATCTGCTCTTGAATACCAAATGTATAATTACCTCTACCATCAAATCCTTTGACGTTGATTCCTCTAAAGTCTCTTATTCTAGGAATTGCTGTTGCAATCAATCTATCTAAGAACTCATACATTCTATCTCCTCTCAAAGTTACTCTAACACCTACTGGCATTCCTTTTCTTAACTTGAAGTTAGAGATATCTTTTCTAGATATAGTTGCAACTGCTTTCTGTCCTGCTATCATTGTCATCTCTTCTACTCCCTTATCAATGATTTTCTTATCATTCAAGGCTAGTTTACCTAAACCTTGATTAAGGGATATTTTTAAAAGACGAGGAACTTGCATAACCGTCTTATATTGAAATTCTTTAGTAAGAGCAGGCACAATTTGTTCCTTATATTTTGTTCTTAATCTTGGAGTATATTCCATATCTATTTAATCACCTCCCCGGATTTTTTTGAATAACGCACTAATTTATTTGTTTTCTCATCCAATCTTCTTCCAACTCTTGTAGCATTTCCTTTAGAATCTACTACCATTAGGTTAGAAATATGGATAGGAGCCTCTTTCTCTATAATACCACCTTGTGTATTCTTAGGAGATGGTTTGGTGTGTTTTTTTACTTTATTAACACCATCCACTATGGCTCTATTCTCAGAAGGATATACAACCAACACTTTGCCCGTACTACCTTTGGAGTTCCCTGCTATTACTTTTACAGTATCTCCTTTTTTTATTCGTAACTTCATCTCTCGCTATGTTTTTAAATTATAACACTTCTGGAGCCAAAGAAACAATCTTCATAAATTGTTTTTCTCTTAACTCTCTTGCTACTGGTCCAAAAATACGAGTACCTCTTAACTCATTTGTAGCCGTTAATAAGACGCAAGCATTGTCATCAAAACGAATATATGATCCGTCTTGTCTTCTTACTTCTTTTTTTGTTCTTACAACAACGGCCTTAGAAACAGAACCCTTCTTTACGTTGCCCGAAGGAAGTGCATCCTTAATAGCAACTACTATCTCATCTCCAAGAGAAGCATATCTTGCCTTGGTTCCACCCAAAACTCTTATACAAAGGGCACTTTTTGCTCCACTATTATCTGCAACCACTAATCGCGTTTCTTGCTGTATCATCTTATTTAGCTTTTTCTATTATCTCTACCAATCTCCAACACTTGTTCTTGCTTAATGGTCTAGTCTCCATTATACGAACTGTGTCGCCCATACCTGCTTCAGATTTCTCATCATGTGCCATAAACTTGGTGCTTTTTTTCAAAAACTTACCATACTTAGGGTGCTTAACCTTACGCTCTACCATGACACTGATGGTTTTCGTCATCTTATTACTAACGACAACTCCAACTTTTTCTTTCCTTAAGTTTCTTTCCATTGCTTATACAATAAATTAAAGCGTTATTCTTTCTCTGCTGTTTTTTCAGAAGACAACTGACGCATTCTTATCTCTGTATTAATACGAGCAATGTTTCTTCTTGCTGTCTTCAACAAACTAGTGTTTTCTAATGGGGATACTGCATGATCAACTTTCATCTTAACCAAATTCATTTGTTCAGCTTCTAGTCTTTCTTGCAATTCCTTATCATTCAAATCCTTTAATGCTATTCTATTCTTCATTACAAATATCCCTCATTTTTATTCAACGTAATCTCTACGAACAACGAATTTAGTTATTACTGGTAATTTCTGTGCACCTAATCTCATTGCCTCTTTTGCTACCTCCATTGGAACGCCTTCTGCCTCAAACAAAACTGTTCCTGGTTTAACTCTTGCTACGAAATACTCTGGTGCTCCTTTTCCTTTACCCATACGTACCTCATTTGGTTTCTTAGTAATAGGCTTATCTGGGAAAATTCTTATCCACAACTGTCCTTCACGTTTCATGTAACGAGTTACTGCTTGACGTGCTGCCTCTATTTGTCTTCCTGTAATAAAACAAGTATTAAGGCTCTTTATTCCGAAGCTTCCAAATGCAAGTTCATGACCTCTATTGGCCAAACCTTTCATCTTGCCTTTCTGCTGTTTTCTGTATTTTGTCTTCTTAGGTTGTAACATAATTATCTCCTCCTATCCTACTTACTATTTCTGCCGTTGTTACGTCTTGGTGGACGAGCAGACATACCATTATTACTACTATGAGATGCACCTCTATTACTATTCTCTCTTGAACCACCAACGGTTGAAGGA
This sequence comes from Erysipelotrichaceae bacterium, assembly GCA_963588535.1. Classification (GTDB taxonomy): domain Bacteria; phylum Bacteroidota; class Bacteroidia; order Bacteroidales; family P3; genus Scybalousia_A. The sequence continues at coordinate 2,231 of CAVAII010000075.1, forward strand.
ACTATCTCAACTTTGTTGTATATCAAACCTCTACAAATCCAAACTTTAACACCTATACGTCCGTATGTAGTATGTGCTTCTGTTTGTGCGTAGTCGATATCTGCACGCAATGTGTGAAGAGGTGTTCTACCTTCTTTGTAATGTTCTGTTCTTGCCATTTCAGCACCGCCAATACGACCTGAAACCGTAACTTTGATACCCTCAGCATTAACTCTCATTGTAGAAGCGATAGCCATTCTGATAGCTTTTCTATAAGAAACTCTACCTTCGATTTGTCTTGCTATCGTTTGTGCAACTAATGTTGCCTCTAACTCTGGACGTTTAACCTCAGATATATTGATTTGAACATCTTTCTCGGTGATTTTCTTTAACTCCTCTTTTAGCTTATCAACCTCTGCACCATTCTTACCAATTATAGAACCTGGTTTGGCTGTGTTAATAGTAACGGTGATACGCTTCAATGTTCTTTCAATGTATATCTTAGCAATATCTGCTTTGGCTAATCGAACATTCAAATACCTTCTGATCTTATCATCTTCAACTAGTTTAGACTCAAATTTTCTTCCACCATACCAATTTGAATCCCATCCTCTGATGATTCCTATTCTATTTCCTATCGGATTTGTTTTCTGTCCCATCCTATTTTATTTTTTCCTCATTCAACGAACTACTACTATTCTCGGCAGCATTTTTTGTAGCCTCTGCTTTTGCATTCTCTTCTACTCTACTACCAAGTTCCAAGATGACATGATTTGAACGCTTTCTAATTCTGTATCCTCTACCTTGAGGAGCAGTGCGAAGACGTTTTTGCTGTCTACCGCCATTTACACAAATACTCTTTATGTATAGATCGCTTTCTTCTACCGTCTTACCTACATTCTTTACTTGCCAGTTTGCTATACAAGACAATAATAACTTTCTTAATTTAGGAGCAGACTCTCTGTGTGAGAACTGTAAAATTCCTAAAGCCTTGTCAACATCCAAACCTCTTATGGCGTTAGCCATCAAGCGTGTTTTTCTTGGAGATGTAGGATTATTATTCAATCTAGCAATATATTTCTCCTTGCGTGCTTGCTTATAAATCTCTGCACTATTATGTTTTCTTGATCCCATCTCTAAAACTTATTATTTCTTAGCTTTGTCTTTCTGTCCTGCATGACCTCTAAATATACGTGTAGGAGCAAACTCACCAAGCTTATGTCCAACCATATTCTCTGTTACGTAAACAGGAATAAATTTGTTTCCATTATGAACTGCTATAGTTAATCCAACAAAATCAGGAGAAATCATAGAAGCTCTTGACCAAGTCTTAATGGTAGTTTTATTCTTTTTGTTTTGTGCCTCTAAAACTTTCTTTTCTAATTTATAGAATATATAAGGCCCTTTTTTTAATGAACGACTCATGGTTTTCTCTGATTTAATTATTTCTTACGTCTCTCAACTATAAATTTATTCGAAATCTTCTTAGGACTTCTTGTCTTGTAACCCTTAGCTGGGATACCCTTACGTGTACGTGGATGTCCTCCTGAAGCTCTACCTTCACCACCACCCATTGGGTGATCTACTGGGTTCATAACAACTCCTCTCACTCTTGGTCTTCTTCCTAACCAACGTGAACGTCCTGCCTTACCAGATACTTCCAAATTGTGCTCTGTATTGGATACAACTCCAATAGTTGCTCTACAAGTTTGTAGTATCATTCTCGTCTCTCCGGACGGCATTTTTACTATAGCATACTTACCATCTCTTGACATTAATTGAGCGTATGTACCAGCACTTCTTACTAGTTTAGCTCCTTGTCCTGGTACTAACTCTATATTATGAATCATTGTACCAAATGGTATCTCGCTAAGAAATAATGTATTGCCTGTCTCAGGGGCAACTCCTTTACCTGACATAATTGTCTGACCGACACTTAATCCATTAGGAGCAACAATGTATCTCTTCTCACCATCTGCGTAGCATACTAATGCTATACGTGCAGAACGATTTGGATCATATTCTATAGTCTTAACTGTTGCTGGAATATCATCCTTATCTCTATAGAAATCTATAAAACGATACAATTTCTTATGACCACCACCGATATATCTCATGGTCATTTTTCCTTGATTGTTCCTACCTCCGCTCTTTCTTACACCATAAACAAGACTCTTCTCAGGCTTACTTGCAGTAATCTCCTCAAACGTACTTGCTATCTTATGTCTTTGTCCCGGTGTTGTCGGTTTTAATTTTTTTAAAGCCATCTCTCTAATTAAATATTGCTAAAAAAATCTATCTTTTCACCTTTGGCTAATGTTATTATAGCCTTCTTATAAGCATTTGTTCTTCCTTGTATAAAACCTGCTTTGGTATATCTAGCTTTTCTCTTACCACTATAGTTCATGGTATTAACGCTTTCTACCTGCACACTATACATATCCTCAACTGCTTTCTTTATCTCTATCTTATTGGCACGCCTATCAACAATGAAACCACAACGAGTAGAATCCTTCTCGCTAATTTTGGTCATCTTCTCTGTTATTATCGGCTTTATTATGATACTCATCTCTTTTGTCGTTTTTTACTAAATATACTTTAGTTATTACCTTTATCCATCTCTTTTAACGCACCCTCACTAAATACTATCATATTGGAGTTCATTATCTCGTATGTATTTAGTGTGTTTGCAGTAGAAACGCTTACTTTTCTCAAATTTCTCGCCGACAAAGTTACAACATTATTTTGATTTGAAGGCAAAACAAACAAAGATTTTTTATCATTTATTTGTAAAGCATTCACAATCTGTATCATATCTTTTGTCTTTGGCTTCTCAAAAGAGAAATCTTCTACCACTTTTATCTGCTCATCTTTGGCTCTATAGCTCAATGCAGACAATTTTGCCAACGATTTTACCTTTTTGTTGAGTTTGAAACTGTAGTCTCTTGGTCTTGGACCAAATACTCTACCACCACCTCTCATCAAAGGGCTATTGATATCTCCTGATCTTGCTCCACCAGTACCTTTTTGTCTTTTAAGTTTTCTAGTTGAGCCTGATACCTCAGAACGCTCTTTGGATTTGTGTGTTCCTTGTCTCTGATCTGCTAAATATTGCTTTACTGCAAGCCAAATTGCGTGGTCATTAGGTTCTGTATGAAACAATGAATCACTGACAACGATCTTTCTACCCGTGTCTTCGCCCTTAATGTTATAAACTATTAACTCCATCTCTCTAGTTTTAAAATTGAACCTTTTGGACCCGGAACAGATCCTTTAACTAAAATTAAATTCTTCTCTTCAAAAATCTTTAATATTCTAAGATTTTGAACTTTTACTCGGTGATTACCCATTTGTCCAGCCATTCTTGTACCTGGAAATACTCTTGATGGGTAAGAAGAAGCACCAACAGAACCCGGAGCTCTTAATCTGTCATCTTGTCCGTGTGTTTCATCGCCTACTCCTCCGAATCCGTGACGACGAACAACACCTTGAAATCCCTTACCTTTTGAGATTCCAACTACGTCAACAAATTCTCCCTCTGAAAATACATTGCAAGTCAATATCTCTCCAAATGTTTTCTTATGTCCTTCCTCAAAACGAGTGAACTCTGCTAAGTGTCTTTTTGGAGTTGTAGATGCCTTTGCGAAGTGACCTTTCATTGGTTTAGTACAATGTTTCTCTTTCATATCTTCGAAGGCAAGTTGGATAGCACTATATCCATCCTTTTCAGGTGTCTTTACTTGTGTTACTACACAAGGACCAGCCTCTATAACTGTGCATGGTTGTTGCTTACCAGAGGCATCAAAGATGCTAGTCATACCGATTTTCTTTCCTATTAATCCTGACATTTTTTTATTTTATTTTTACTTTTATATAGCTTAGTCATTCTTCACAGAATACCATTGGCTACGTTAACTTATCTCTTTTTTTGTTTTTCTCTCTTTTAAATAGTTATCAAACTTTTATTTCAACCTCTACGCCAGAAGGTAATTCTAACTTCATCAAAGCGTCTATCGTCTGAGCCGATGTGCTATCGATATCAAGCAAACGTTTGTATGAATTTAACTCAAACTGCTCTCTTGATTTCTTGTTCACAAAGGTTGAACGGTTTACTGTAAATATTTTCTTGTTAGTTGGCAATGGTATAGGACCACGTACATGTGCCCCTGTCAACTTAACGGTCTTTACAATCTTCTCAGTAGATTTGTCTACTAAATTATGATCGTAAGACTTCAACTTAATCCTAATTTTTTGTTTTTCCTGACTCACAATACTAAAAATTTTATAACAGTTTTTTAATTATTTTTCAATACCTCTTCGGTCACATCCTTAGGTGCTTGTGCATAATGTGAGAACTCCATAGTAGAATTAGCTCTACCAGATGTAATTGTTCTCAACGCAGTTACATATCCAAACATCTGTCCTAATGGAACTTTGGCTTTAACTGCTTGTACTCCAACCTTAGCTGTGATATTCTCCAAAATAGCTCTTCTTCTATTCAAGTCGCCTGTAACGTCTCCCAAATAAGTATCTGGTGTATTAACCTCTACTAACATTATTGGTTCCATTAATACAGGTGCGGCTTTCTTAGCAGCCTCCTTGAAACCTATCTTAGCACATAGCTCGAAAGATAAAGCATCTGAATCAACAGGGTGATAAGAACCATCTTTCAAAACTACTTTCATGCTCTCCATAGGGAAACCTGCTAAAACACCATTGTGCATTGCGTCCTTGAATCCCTTCTCAACAGAAGGTATGAACTCTTTTGGAACGTCTCCACCCTTGACCTCATTGACAAATTGCAAACCTTTTACGCCTTCGTCTGCTGGTCCTATCGTAAAGATTATATCTGCAAACTTACCACGACCACCTGTCTGTTTCTTGTATACTTCTCTATGCTCAACAGTAGTGGTAATTGCCTCTTTGTATGCAACTTGTGGCTTACCTTCATTAACCTCTACATGGAACTCACGCTTGATTCTATCGGTTATGATATCCAAATGCAACTCACCCATACCTTTTAATAGTGTCTGACCTGAAACTTCATCAGTCTCAACACTCAAAGTAGGATCCTCTTCTGCTAACTTAGTCAAAGCCATATTGAACTTATCCATATCAGCCTGCTGCTTTGGCTCTATTGCGATAGATATCACAGGATCAGGGAATGAAATAGACTCTAATACTATTGGATGCTCCTCATCACATAATGTATTACCAGTCTTAATCTCCTTAAAACCTACTGCTGCACCTATATCACCAGCCTCTATCTTCTCGATAGGGTTCTGTCTATTAGCGTGCATCTGCATAATTCTTGAGATTCTCTCCTTCTTGCCTGTATTAGCGTTAAATACGTATGAACCAGATGATAACGAACCACTATATACACGGAAGAAACATAGTCTTCCAACGTATGGATCGGTTGCTATCTTGAATGCTAATGCACAGAAAGGTGCTTTAACGCTTACTGGTCTTGCTACTTTCTCGTCTGTCTTAGGGTTGATACCATCTATCTCTGGTACATCCATTGGTGAAGGTAGATAAGCACAAACTGCGTCAATAAGATTTTGTATTCCCTTGTTTTTGAAAGCAGAACCACACAAAACAGGACATATTCTCATCTCACATGTTGCTTTACGAACATATTTGATAACCTCTTCCTCTGTTATTGAGTTCTCATCCTCCATATATTTCTCTAATAAAGAGTCGTCTTCTTCTGCAACACCCTCTATTAGTTTCTTTCTATACTCGGCTGCTATCTCTTTCAAATCCTCAGGCATAGGCACTTCGTAAGTGTTTGTACCCTTACTCTCTTCGTCATATATAAAGGCTTTATTCTTAACTAAGTCTATAACGCCCTTAAACATATCCTCCTGACCTATTGGTATTTCCAATGGTACAGGATTAGCACCTAATTTGTCTTTTATCTGTTGTAAGACACCAAAATAATCCGCACCTGCTCTGTCCATCTTGTTGACAAAACATATTCTTGGTACATTATATTTATCTGCTTGTCTCCAAACAGTCTCACTCTGTGGCTCTACACCGCCTACTGCACAGAACAAAGCAATAGCACCATCTAATACTCTTAGAGAACGCTCTACCTCGGCTGTGAAATCAACGTGACCAGGAGTGTCTATTATGTTTATCTTATATTGATCTTGTTTGTATTTCCAAAATACGGTAGTAGCAGCAGATGTGATAGTTATACCTCTCTCCTGCTCTTGAGCCATCCAGTCCATTGTAGCCGTACCGTCATGAGTCTCACCTATCTTGTGATTCTTACCAGTATAGTACAATATACGCTCGGTTGTAGTCGTCTTCCCAGCGTCTATGTGGGCCATTATACCAATATTTCTTATTAAATGTAAATCTGCCATCTATCTTCCCTTCTCGCTCTTCTTCTTTTTTATACTTTTTTAGTCTTACATTCTAAAATGTGAGAATGCCTTGTTAGCCTCTGCCATTCTGTGGATATCCTCTTTTCTCTTGAATGCAGCACCCTCTGACTTAGAAGCAGCGATTATCTCTGATGCCAAACGATTTGCCATTGACTTCTCGTTTCTCTTTCTTGCAAAACCTATCAAGTTCTTCATTCCCATAGATTGTTTTCTATCAGGACGTATCTCTGTAGGTATCTGGAATGTAGCACCACCGATTCTTCTCGAACGTACCTCTACATTAGGGGTTACATTGGACAAACCTTTCTTCCATACTTCCAAACCATCTTCTTTAGTTCTCTCACTTACGATGTCTATTGCATCATAAAATATCTTGAATGCAGTTCCTTTCTTACCTTTTAACATAATGTTGTTTACAAACTTTGTAACCATTACGTCATTATATTTTGGATCTGGAAGGATTATTCTTTTTCTTGGTTTAGTCTTTCTCATTTTGTCTTAATGCCTTAATAAAGTTCTTAAAAAATTATTTCTTTGCATCTTTTGGTCTCTTAGCACCGTATTTAGAACGTCTTTGACGTCTGCCATCTACACCTGCTGTATCCAATGCACCACGTATGATATGATAACGAACACCTGGTAAGTCCTTAACACGACCTCCACGTATCATTACTATAGAGTGCTCTTGTAAGTTGTGTCCCTCTCCTGGTATGTAAGCATTAACTTCCTTACCATTTGTTAGTTTTACTCTGGCAACTTTTCTCATTGCAGAATTTGGCTTCTTAGGCGTTGTAGTATATACTCTTGTACATACGCCTCTACGTTGTGGACAAGCATCCATTGCAGGTGCTTTGCTCTTGTATTCCAATTTTTGACGTCCTTTGCGAACTAATTGCTGAATTGTTGGCATATCAAAAAAATTTTCTCTTTTTTCTTTAATTTTTTACTTTTTTAAACCTTTTTTAGACTTTTTCTTATCTATAAAGG
>CAVAII010000076.1:0-20488 GCA_963588535.1 Erysipelotrichaceae bacterium
ATTTAGAATTTTTCATCCACACAGCGGAATTTTTCATCCACACAGCGGAAAATTTCCTCAACTGAACGGAAAATTATTAGAGCAATACCTCTAAAAGTAAGAGAAAAACGAAAAATAGATTCAACAAACCTGCCTTAAATAAGCATTTGTTGTACTGTTCTCCCGAGGCTGTGGCGATTTCTTGATAAAGCATATAAGCAGGGATAAATATTATATTGGTAAGGGATAGTCCAAAGGCGAGAAAACTCAACACCAACATTAGTAAACTATATAACAATATCGCATATTCGCCAAACCGTTTACCAAATCTAACAGGGAGGGTTTTCTTACCTACTTGTCTGTCGTCCTCTATATCCCTTAGATTGTTAATCATTAGCACCATCATAGAGATTAGTCCGCATATAGCACCAACACAAACAACGCTTTTGCTACTAAATAACGGCATATCGGTCAAAAGATAATACGTCCCACAGACTGCGAATATTCCATAATATAAGAAACAGAACACGTCCGCAATTCCTAAATATGACAAAGAATGATTAGTCGCCGTGTAAAGCCATGCAAAGATTATAGCACTAACGCCTATTAATAGAATAGGAATACCGCCAAAGCAAATCAACACTATACCTAATAATATAGATATAGCAAGAGTTAGATAAATGGCACGGCGAACTTGATCTACTCCTATCGCACCTTCGGCTAATGCCCTTTTGAAACCTACTCTGCCTTTTTTATCAGCACCTTTTTTGTAATCATAATAGTCGTTTATAAGGTTGCTTAGTATCTGCAAACTCAATGCACACAACAATACTATAACGAATATTAGGATTGTCTTGCCCTCAAATCTTGTTTGATTAAGACTTAGGAACAATGCCGTTAGGACAGGGCAAAGCGAAGCGAATAATGTTTTGGGTCTTATGATATTCCACCACTTTTTTATCTCACTCATGGATATTTTTGTTTGAATATAGTTTCTTTTACTAAGGATTAGTCTACCTTTTTATTATAACTTGTCAACGAATTTGTAAGGATCGTCTATTTTGTCTATAAGATATTGCCAATCGAACGACTTTTGACTAACTATCCTTAGAGTATATCTTTTTCCTTCCTTATTTGTTAGTTTTTTGGCTTGCAATTGAGGGTTGGCTTTGCGAAAATACTTGTATTCTGTGCCTATTTGCTTAGCGAAGGCGTAGAAGTCGTTTATCGTTGTATCTACGCTAATGGTATCATATTCCAAAGGCTGATGGCAATCTACATAACGCAAGTAATATCCATACGCCTGAGGGTTTTGCAATATGATTTTGTAGGCAATTATTCTGTAGACATAGCGTGCAGTCTCGCTGTTGAGTGCCAAATCCCAGTAATTACTAACCTTTTGTTCGTTCATACGGTTTCTTAATCCTGTCTCACCACAATTATAAGACGCACAAGCCAAAGTCCAACTACCAAGACGTGAATAAGCACCCTTCAAGTACTTACAAGCAGCAACGGCAGATTTATCAACATCGTATCTTTCGTCATATTCCGAATTAACAGTTAGACCAAATTGCTTTGCCGTCTGCGGAACAAACTGCCAAAAACCCTCTGCTTTGGCAGGAGAGACAGCATTGTTAAGACTACTCTCGGCAACTGCCAAATACTTCAAATCCTCTGGGGCATTCTGTCCACGAAGTGCCTTTTCTATTTGAGGAAAATAGCGATAAGCACGTTTGAGTATCAAAAAAGTTGAGGCGTGTTGATAACTAATCGAAGACAATTCCCTATCCAAAGCCTCTCTTACGAAAGTATTATCCAAAGGAACCTTCTCGCCACAAAACGTTACGCTTTTGGGCATAGGAACGGCGAAATTATGGAAGTTTTCTCTTAATATCTCTGTATATTCTTCGTCCTTAGTTTGACGAGAGGAAGCAAAAACAAATATCTGTGAGATAATAGCAACTACGCTCAGAACAATAGCGATAGAGGATAACACAACGACTTTATTATTTTTCATCTGCTTTGATTAGTCTTTGAAAGTCTTAACCGCCTTTGGTGTCCAAATATTTAGAAATTCTGCTACTTTTTTCTCGCTATAACCTTTGCCTTCCTCCAAATAAGCAGAGTTTTGTGTATGAATCCTTTTGCCTTGTTCGTCCAATATAACAAAGACAGGAAAACCAAATCTTGCAGGGTTCTCCAATAGTTTCATCGCCTCTTTGTTTGGATTCTTTTTCGAGTAATTGACATGGATATAGACGTAATTCTTATCTATTATCCCCTTTATCACAGTATCTGTCTGTGCGAACTCACTAAATCTTAAGCACCACGGACACCAATTGCCTCCGACCTGCACCAAAACATATTTATTCTCATTTTTGGCTTGCGAAACTGCGTCTGTGATTTGCTTAACTGCGTCTAAACTCTCATTATATGGTTTTTGCTGACAATAACCAACGATACTAAATAATAGTAATGCAAAAACAAAAAATACCTTTTTCATATCACTTTCTTATTGTTAATCTCCACCTTAACGAAAAAAGTTAAAAATATATTTTGTTAGGTAGAAAAAAAAATATAATTTTGCACCGTTAAATTAAAAATATAAGGAATTATGAAAGAAACAGCATCGAAAATCGCAGTATTTAGCATTGCTATTGCCATAGTAATTATGGGTTATTGCATCTATAAAGGTTTGCATTCGTTTGCAGACAAAGAAAGAGTGGTTACCGTACGTGGTTTATCGGAGCATATAGTTAATGCCGACTACGCTAACCTAACCATAAAATACGAAGTAGCCGACAACGATATGACTTCATTATTGGCAACAATAGAAACAAACAACAAGAAGATTAAGGAATTCGTTACCTCAAAGGGAGTAACCGAGAGCGAGATAACCGTAAAAGTTCCAAAGATTGAGGACAGACAAGCAAGTGGATATGTATCCGATAAGATTGTTTATCGTTATTATGCTTCTGTTTCAATTGTTTTGATGTCCAACAAGGTAACAAATGTTAGGGATATCGAAATGAGTCAATTCGATTTGTACAAACAGGGCATCAAATTGGTAAATGGTTCTATTTATGACTATTCCGAGAACAGTGGCGGGTCTTATACTTTTACCAAACTTAATGATATCAAACCTCAGATGATACAAGAAAGTATCAAGAACGCTAAAAAAGCAGCCGATGAGTTTGCAAGTTCCTCTGATTCTAAGGTTAAGAACATTAAATCTGCTTATCAAGGACAATTTGAGATAATTCCAACAGACGATCCTTTGAAAGTAAAAGTTAGAGTCGTATCAACAATTCAGTATTTTATCAAATAATTGTGTTTTCTTTGGTTAGGACAAGATTTGATAGACAGATAAACAGAACAAAAGCAATATTTCGTACTTTATTATGCACAATATATCACTGAAAGACAACAAAAAAAACATCGATTCTTTGTTTGATAAGATCGCATTAAGGTATGATTTGCTCAATCACTTGCTTACGCTTAATATTGATAAATATTGGCGAAAGAAGACTGTTAATCAAATCCTTGTCTCGAAGAATAATAATCAGAATAACAACAACAGAATACTTGATATAGCCACTGGGACGGGCGATTTACTGATAGAGATTCTCAAACAAAAGAAAACTGCCGATATTACGGGTATAGATTTAAGCGAGAATATGTTGGAGATAGGCAAAGAGAAGATTAATAAATACCTATCCTCTAATTACGAAAAGGGGAACGCTCCTAAGGTCGATTTATTAAGGGCAAATGTGGAGCAATTGCCTTTTTCGGACAATAGTTTCTCGGCTATTACTTGTGCTTTCGGAGTTAGAAACTTTGCTCACTTAGATAAAGGCATAAAGGAGATGTATCGTGTTTTGGATACCAATGGACAATTGATTATTTTGGAATTTGCTTATCCTAAGAACAGAATTATTCGTTTCTTTTACAATATCTATTTCACTTATTTGTTGCCTTTTATCGGTAAGATTATCTCTAAGGACAACACTGCCTACAAGTATTTAATGCAGAGCGTAAAGAATTTTCATAAGGGTAAGGACTTTTTAGAACATTTATCTGCTTGTGGTTTTGATAACACTACTTACAAAAGTCTTACTTGCGGAATTGTAAATATTTATAGTGCTACAAAGAAGTAATTGTAGCACTATATTTTCTTTCGTTTTTGCTAATTTTTTCTTGTCGTCTTATCACAAAAATAAAATCAGTAATCGCTGGAATAAAATCAGTAATCATTCGAATAAAATCAGTAATCGTTGGAATAAAATCAGTAATTATTTTAACGAAATCAGTAATTATTTTAACGAAATCAGTAATTATTTTGAAGGCTTGTAGAGACAAGAAAAAATAGTTATAGCATATCGTCAGCAGACAACATTTTGAGGTAATTATTATAACGCTCGGCAGAGATTTCTTCCTCTTGAACAGCCTCTTTTATTGCACAACCTGGCTCATGCGTATGCGTACAATTATAATATTTACAACCACCCAAAAGGTTTTTCATCTCAGGGAAATACAATGCCAACTCCTCTTTCTTAAAGTCCACTATACCAAAAGATTTGACGCCAGGAGTGTCTATTATATTGATCTTGCCCTCTTGAATCATACTCGCAAATGTCGTAGTATGCTTACCGCTATGATGTTGAGTAGAGATTTCCTTAGTTTTTTGGTTGGCAGACGGACAAATCAAATTGATAAGCGTACTTTTGCCCACACCGCTATTGCCAAAGAAAAGACAAATCTTATCACTCATCTCCTGCTTCAAACGATTGATACCAACATTAGTTACAGCACTGGTATAAAATATTTTATAACCTATTTTCTCGTATATTTCGGTTAGATAGGCGGCGTACATTTGGGCTTTTTCGTCATAGATATCCACTTTGTTGATAACAATAGAGCAAGGCACGTTGTAGGCATTAGCAGAGACTAAGAAACGATCTATAAACATGGTATCGGTTTGAGGTTCCTTGCAAGAAATAATCAAAAACGCCATATCGATATTCGATGCCACTATGCTATAAAGTTTGGATAGATTGACGGATTGACGAATAATGTAGTTTTTTCTTTCTAATATAGAGTCGATTAGGGCATATTCACTATTATTAGTATATACAAAATGAACCATATCACCGACTGCAATAGGATTGGTAGTCTTGATGCCTTTGATTCGAAAACTTCCCTTAACAACACATTCTACTACCTTCTCATTCTTAGTCTTAATGGTATAATAAAGACCTGTTGAGGAGATAACTCTACCGATATTCTCGTCATCTTGATAAAAAGAAATCTTGTCTTTGGAAGAAAGAGGTCTATCTGTTTTAGAAAACTTCGTCTTGTTTGGTCGTTTTTTATTTTGATTACCCATGAAAAAGAAAATATTGCAACCCCTATAAAAAAAGAAAGTAGCGGGGGAAGGATTCGAACCAACGACCTCCGGGTTATGAGCCCGGTGAGCTACCTCTGCTCTACCCCGCATTCTATTTTCAGTTTGCAAAATTATAACAATTTGTTGACATGGCAAAATATTTTGAAAAAAAATTTCATTTTTTATTAGTTTTTCGATTGTCAATTCAAAGAATATAAGTATTTTTGCAAAATATTTTATTTTCGAGTTATTATGGCAAATAGAGAACAACACGATTGGAATAGAGAAGACAATCGTAAACAGAATCGTCGGGAAGACAGATCGTCTCACGACAGAAGATCTTTTTCAAACAAGGAAAACAGAGGATCTTTTAAGCAAAAAGACAAGTCTTTTGACCACAAAGACAGATCGTTCGAGGGTAGAGAACGTAGATTTGACGACAGAGAACGCAGGTTCGATAAGAGGGAAAAAAGATTTGACGGCAAGGAACGTAGATTTGATAACAAGTCCAAAACGTTCGATAACAAAGACAGATCTTTTAATGATAATGAGAGATCATTTGATGATTATAAGAGAAGAGATGGCTATAAGAAATCACCTTCTCGTTATAACAAGGACGTAAAAGGAAGAAACGAAACGAAATCTCCAAGAAGAGTACGTGCTTTTGACGAATACAAAATCGAAAGCGACCCTACTAAACGTCAGCGTATAAGACGTAATGCCGAAGGAGAAAGAGTATTTAGAAAAGATTTCTCACAAGATAAATCCGCAGCCGCAAGACGTGAGGCCAAGGACGGAATACGTCTTAACAAATACGTTGCTAATGCTGGTATTTGCTCTCGTAGAGAAGCCGATGTATTGATTACAACAGGTGTTATCAAAGTAAATGACGAAGTAATCACCACGCTCGGATACAGAGTAAAGCCTGAGGACGTTGTTAAATACAATGGTAGAGTGTTAAGAAACGAAAAGAAGATTTATATCCTATTAAACAAACCCAAAGGATATATTACCACCTCCGATGACCCAAGACAGAGAAAGACTGTAATGGAATTAATCGATGGTGCTTGCAGAGAAAGAGTTTATCCTGTTGGTCGTTTGGACCGTATGACTACCGGTCTATTGTTATTCACTAATGATGGCGAATTAACTAAGAAACTAACTCACCCAAGTTTCGGTGCACAAAAAGTTTATAACGCAGAATTGGATCACCCTCTAACAAAAGAGGACATCGACAAACTATTAGAAGGCGTAGAATTAGAAGACGGCTTTATGAAAGTCGATGATATCAATTATTTAGATAATACTCCTATCGACAGAAAGAAAGTTGGTGTTAGTATTCACTCGGGTAGAAATCGTATTATAAGAAGATTATTCGAATCTTTGGGTTATGAGGTTAAGAAACTCGACAGAGTCTATTTCGCAGGCTTAACTAAGAAGAATCTTATGCGAGGACAATGGCGTTTTCTAACCGAACAAGAGATTGGCTTCTTACACATGCAAAGATAAATCAGTAGACAAATATAGAATTTCTTTGTATCCAAATGAATAAGTTATATATAAAAATGCTACAACTAATCAAACAGGCGATGTATAAGCGTTATATATCGCCATGGTTGATTATGGCAATAGATGGTGTACTTATTTTGGTATCAATATTCTTTTCGGGTTGGTTATTGGATATCAAAGAGACGTGGTTTCACTTTCCTTTCGATAATTATTCTATAAGGTTTATATTACTTACCTTTGGTCTAACTCTGTTGACTATCTTTTGTTTCAAAATACATAGAAGTATTATCCGTTATTCGTCATTTTCGGATATGTTACGAATACTAACGGCGTTGCTATTAACTAATACAATTCTTTTGTTAGTCAATTATTTCTACAAGATAACAGTCGGCAACGATATCTATGATTTTATTCCAAAACAATTGATAATAACCAACTTTTTCGTTACATACATTCTATTGTTTATGTTTAGAATGTTCATTAGGTGGTTATTCGAAAAAGCGTATCACACAGGAACGGACTCCAAATTCACAATCAAAACTTTGATTTTCGGAGCCGGCCACACCGGTATTGCTACCGCTAACGCCCTTCTATCGTCCGATACCAAATACTATATAAAAGGTTTCTTGGATGACGACAAAACTCTAACCGGCAGAACTATTCAGGGCATAAAAGTATGGAGTACCGACAAAGAAGAATATATCCTTAAATACAAAGATATAGATCAGTTAATTATAGCCACAGGTCGTATCTCAAACGAAAGAAAAGCGAAAATCTTTGACCTCTGTCATCAAAACAATATCAAGGTTCTAACCGTTCCGAGAGTAAAATATTGGGTTGATGGCAAACTTAACGAAAACAATATCAAAGAAATTCAAATCGAAGATCTATTAGGACGAAAAGAAATAGAGCCAAACACATCTGTTATTAAGAATATATTAGGTGGCAAAAGGATTTTGGTTACCGGAGCGGCAGGTAGTATCGGTAGCGAAATAGTTCGCCAACTAACCAAATATAGTCCTGAGATATTTCTATTGGATAATGCCGAAACACCATTATTTAATATAGAGAACGAACTAAACGAGAAATGGCCTAATATACATAAACACATACTAATAGCCGATATTCGTAACCGCCAACATATAGAGGATATCTTTATAAACTATCACCCCCAAATTGTCTTTCATGCTGCGGCTTACAAACATGTACCTATGATGGAAAGAGAACCTTACGAGGCTGTCCTAACTAATATCTTTGGCACAAAGAATATTATGGATATGTGTGTAAAATATAACGCCGAAAAGATGATAATGATCTCTACCGACAAGGCAGTTAATCCAACCAACGTTATGGGTGCTACCAAACGATATGCAGAACTGCTTGTAAAGGATAAGTTCACTATCACAAGATTTGGTAATGTATTGGGATCTAATGGTTCTGTTATACCAACATTCAAACACCAAATCCAAATGGGTGGTCCTGTTACAGTTACTCACAAAGATATTACAAGATACTTTATGACTATTGCCGAGGCGTCTCGTTTGGTCTTGGAGGCTGCTACTATGGGCAAGGGCGGAGAAATATTTCTTTTCGATATGGGAGAACCTGTAAAAATAGACGATTTAGCACGCAAGATGATTAAACTATCTGGTTTGGAACCCGATAGAGATATTCAAATCGTATATACAGGCTTGCGTCCTGGCGAAAAACTCTATGAGGAATTATTAACCAAAAAAGAGAATACCTTGCCTACTTATCACAAGAAAATCTTTATCGCCAAGACTGAGGAAATAGACAAAGAGACTATTTATCAACACCTTGAAGAACTGTGGCAAATAGTTAATAGACCATTTGATAAAGACACTAATATGCAAATCGTTGCCAATATGAAATCCTTAATTAAGAGTTTCAAATCCAACAATAGCGAATTTACAAAATTAGACAACAAAGACTAAAACAACGAAAAAACAAAAAGAGGGTACTATTTTATGACAACATCTCGCAAACCTAATTGGTTAAAAATATCATTACAAACCGGAGAACATTATACGGAAGTAAAGAAAGTAGTTGAAATGAACAAATTACATACTATCTGTTCATCGGGGCATTGTCCTAACGTCTCTAAATGTTGGGGTATCGGCACTGCTACTTTTATGATAGCCGGAGATATTTGTACACGTTCGTGTAAGTTCTGTGCTACAAAGACAGGACGCCCTATGCCGTTAGACAAAGAAGAACCTAAGAAAATCGCTCAAAGTGTTAATCTAATGAAGTTAAAACACTGCGTTATAACCTCCGTAGATAGAGACGATTTGGAAGATAAGGGTGCAAGACATTGGCAACAAACTATCGAGCAAATACGTTTGCTTAACCCAAACACTACAATCGAAATCCTAACCCCTGACTTTGACGGCAGAGAAGACTTAATCGATATAGTATTGTCAGCAAAGCCTAATGTATTCTCTCACAATATGGAGACAGTCAAACGCTTGAGCGATGCAACTCGTTCAAGGGCTAAATACGATGTTAGCCTTAAGACCCTAAGTATCGGTGCCAAGAAAGGTTTTATTACCAAAACAGGCATAATGGTCGGCTTGGGCGAGACGGAAGAAGAGGTTATTCAAATAATGAAAGACGTTAGAGAGGTCGGTGTTCAACTTTTCACAATCGGACAATACTTACAACCAACCCATAATCATTTGGATGTAGTAGAGTATGTTACGCCCGAACAATTTGCTAAATACAGAGAGATAGGTATGAGTTTAGGCTTCAAGAACGTAGAGTCTGGTCCATTGGTTCGTTCGTCTTATATGGCAGAAAAGGCGTTTATTGAGGCAGGGTTAAATAATAAAAAAGTCTAAACGGACTATTCTTTATCCTTTATTAATAACTACTTAACTACCAAACAAAATGCAGCATTACCTACTTATCTTTATGTTCTTTTTTTCTCTCCTTAGTCTGTCCTTTGCTGATATTAAGGCACAAGAAATAGACAAGATATTAGAGGCTTTGGAACAATCACAGATAAGCACAGAAGATGCCGAAAACATTCTCCAAAAGATAGAAACAAACAAAGACAACCCCAACAAAATCTACAACCTCAACAAAATAGGTAGAGAAGAAATGTTGATCTTGGGTTTGAATAATTTTCAAATCTTTTGTTTGGAAAACTACATCTTACGAACTGGCGAACTACTCTCTATTAATGAGTTAAAATTTGTTAACGGCTTTGATTCTCTTACTATTAACAGACTCCTCCCCTACGTCTATGTCGCCCCAAAGAACGAAAAACATTCTCTGCGACTGGATAGTATTTTCCTTCGTTCCAAACAGACTCTAAGAGGACAATATGTTCATAACCTAAGAACTCCTTACGGCTACTTACGCACTGATAATAAGGGTTTTCAAGGCGAGAATTTCTCCTCCTCCCTTCGATATAATCTCTCTTATTACGATAGATTGGAGTTCTCTTTGGTTGCCGAGAAAGACTATGGCGAACCTTTCTATTATAAGAACAAGACTTACGGCTTTGATCATTACTCCTCATCGCTTACTCTTAGGGATTTGGGCAAACACGTTAAGCAATTAACCCTCGGAGACTACCGTTTGAACATCGGAGAAGGCTTGGCAATGAAACAAAGTTTCTCTCTCGGCTACCTGTCCTCTGACTATGGTATAAAACACTCTAACAATACAATAGCCCCTTTCCGTTCGGTCTCGGAATACAATTACAATAGAGGAATAGCCCTAAAAACTGAGTGGAATAATCTTGAAATCACTCTTTTTGGTTCTTATAAGGGAATAGACTTCAACGGCAAAAGCATACAAGAAACTGGTTATCACCGCACAGAAACTGAAATCAAAAACAAGAACGCTAACTCCATCGCCCTCTATGGCTCAACTATTCAGTACTATAACAAAGGTTTGAATATCGGCTTAACTGCTTTTGCCTATCATTTCGACAAAGCCATCGTCAAAGGCACTCAAAAATATCAAGCCTACAATTTCGAGGGCAAGAACAACAATATCCTCTCCCTTAACTCCTCATACACTTACAAGAGTTTGATTTTCTTTGCCGAAATAGCCAAAAGTCAGAACAATGCCTTCGCCGAACTAATAGGTATGCAGTGGAATATCTCGTACAAACACAACCTCTCTGTACTTGTTCGCAACTATGACAAAGAATACCAGAATCATTACGCCTCGGCAGTCGGTTATCACTCCCATAACGCCAATGAACAAGGACTTTACCTCAATTATTCTCGCTACATAAACAAGAATCTCAGTTTTTTCCTCGGCGGCGACTTGTACTATTTCCCATACGCATCTTATCGTGCCGACGAGCCTTCGCATGGCTACAAGATAAAATCGCAAATAGACTACAACCCGACTGAGAATCAAACCCTAAACTTCTATTTTCGCATCAATTCTCACGGCTATAACACCCTTATCGACTCCGTTAAGCAGATAAAACCCTCGACCATCTGTCAATATCAAGCCAAGTACTCCATTCTCCTAAACGACCACTTATCCCTTGCCACAAAGGTCGGATATTCGCACTCTTACACCTACAAAGACAACTCCAATTACGGCTATTTCGCTTATTTAGAGGGCGTTTATCAGTCCTTAGATAGTCGCCACAGCCTTCGTTTGAGATATACTTATTTCAATACTTCGGATTATGACAACCGTTTCTATGTCTATGAATACTCGTTGCCATTAATGTTTTCCTCATCTCTTTTGTATCAGACGGGACACAAACTATATGTGATTCTCTCGTCCAAACTTGCCAAGAATTTCAAGGCCTACCTCCGTTACAACCTCACTCGTTACAATCACACCACCGAAATTTCCTCTGGCAACTCACTTGTTAAGGGCAATCTTTTGCATTATCTCGGCGGTCAAATCTGTTACGAGTTCTAAAACCCACCTTTTCGTCTCCATAACCCACCTTTTCGTCTCCAAGTCTGATTATGATCTAATTTGAAGGGACTTTGCCGTTGCCACAAGGGGACTTCCGCCGTGCCACTCCCCACCTTCCTGTTGCCACTCGCCGTCTCGTGATTAAAAAAATGGGATTTTATCAGTAAAAAAATGGGATTTTTTTGGTAAAAAAATGGGATTTTTTTGAGTAAAAAATGGGATTTTTTTGGTGGTAAGACGGCGAGTGGCAACGAGAACCTCCCTTCTGGCAACGGCGAAGTCCCGTAGTGGCAACGAGAACCTCCCTTCTTTTTTAAGGTTGGAGAATAGATAATAACATTAGAATAAGGTTAGGGAGATAGATAAAAGCAATCCGACTATAAACAAGGGCATTCTAATGAATGATTCGCTTATAGTCGGAAAAGAAATAAATAAGATATGGGGCAGTGGTTAGAGGGTGTCGTTAGGTTGTTTAACAGCGTACTGACGCAGGCAGTCCTCGCAAAGACAGTTGTCGTACTTTTCTTTTAATTCCCTTAAAGCCTCTTTGCTTAGTGAGTAGTGAGTGCAGAAACAAGTCTTGTCGTGTTTGCATTCAAACTCCTTACCGCATTTAGGACATATCTTTTTCATTCCTTTTGTTATACTGTCATTAATTCTTTCTCTTTCAATGCAAGAGCCTCATCAACTTTTTTGATAAACTTATCTGTTAGGTCTTGCATATCTTTCTCGGCTTGTTTGATCTCGTCCTCGGTTGCAGGATTCTCTTTGTTATCCTTTGCCTTCTTTACTTTGTCCAAAACATTACGACGAATATTTCTAATCGAAACTTTCGTTGCCTCACCCTCTTGCTTAACGGACTTAACCAATTCTTTTCTTCTCTCCTCGGTTAGCGGTGGCAAAGTGATACGCAATAAGTCTGCCTCAACCTTTGGTGTAAAACCAAGATTAGCAGCCAATATCGCTTTGTTGATTGCAGGTATCGAACCCTTATCCCAAGGTTGTACTATGATTTGATTAGCCGTTGGAGTGCTTATGTTACCAACTTGCTCAATAGGAGTAGGATTACCATAATAATCTACTTTAACTCCTGCCAACATCTGAGGAGAAGCCTTGCCGGCACGCATACTCTTTAAGGTATTATTCAAAAACTCTATCGCCGAAGCCATAGTCTGATTCGCCTCATCGGTCAATGATTTAATATGTGCGTTCATACAAATTATGTTTTTTTATTATTCTCTTGTTATTTAACTCTTATCAAAGTGATATTATTGCTTTCGCTTTTGTTTTCTTGCGAGATAGTCATCTGTAAGGTTATGGTGTCCTTAACGTTACGCCTTGCAGTGCCACTTATCGTAAAACCATTGGTATAATCTATCGAACCTTTCTCGTCAGAGGTCAATTTGATAGGTATTTGATAGGAAGAATTAATACCTAATATAGTTCCGGACAAGATTATGCGGTTTCTCTGGCTATCATCCTTCGTAATTGTTCCTTGATGCAGGTATTTGGTCTGTGGGAATTTGGTATCTTCGGTTGTTTTCCACTCTCCGACCCAGTCTTCTGTATAATCGTCTCTATCAGGTTCGCAAGCATACGCCAAAGTAGCCAAAACGACCAAAATAAATACTTTCTTTATTGCTTTCATTGCCTAAAAATGTCTAATTTTGTTAAAAAATATACTCTTTTCTCGTCTGCAAAAATAAGAAAAAATTGTGTTCCAAAACATAAAATCGCCAAAAAATACAATTATTTGCTATAAAAATAGTAATTTTGCATGCTGAAAATGACTTGTGATTAGAGATGAGAAAACAGATTCCTAATATTATAACATTGCTAAACCTATTGTGTGGAGTACTATCAATATTTTCGTTGTTGTACCTTCATAAACCTGCGTTGGCGTCTTTGTTTATCATATCGGGAGCAGTGTTCGATTTCTTCGATGGTATGACTGCTCGACTATTGAAAGTCTCCTCGCCGATAGGAAAAGAATTAGACTCTCTAAGCGATGTAGTTAGTTTCGGCGTTGCACCATCGTTTATCGCTTGTTACACACTTGCGTCTAAGGGGTGCAATATGTTTTTGTCCGTTATACCATTACTAATGGCTCTGTTGTCTTCTTATAGACTTGCAAAGTTTAATTTGGATCTTAGGCAGACGGATAATTTTATTGGTTTGGCTACTCCTGCTAATGCTTTTATATGGTTAAGCCTTCCGCTTATACATTTGCTAAGCGAAAACAATATTAGTCTATGGTTCTTGCAAGATAAGGGAGAGTTTTTCTCCTTACTTTATAATATATTGTCATCTGTCTATTTTATCGTGCCGATTAGTTTAGTTTGCTGTTGGTTATTGGTATCAGAGATTCCGATGTTCTCATTGAAATTTCACTCCTTACGATGGGCAGATAACAAGATAAGATTTGTTTTTATTATCGTTAGTGCATTGCTTTTGATACTATTCTATTGGGGTGCAATACCGATGATAATTTTGTTATACATAGTTTTGTCAATAATTAATAACCTTATAAATAAATAAGACGATGAAATTTGAAGTTGAAATAAACATTATGCCATTGAAGGCATTGTTAGATCCACAAGGTAAAGCAGTTACTTCTTCTATGAAGAATATTGGAATAGATACAATATCTAACGTTCGTATCGGCAAACATATCACCTTAGAGGTAGATGCCAAAGACAAAGACGAAGCAAAGAAAGTAGTAGAGAAAGCTTGCAACGAATTGCTTCATAATCCTATTATGGAGAGTTACGAGATAACTATTAGATAATAAGTTATCAAAGTGGTAAAAGAAATTTCGATTGAAGAGTATGCCTATCCTCTTAGTGAGGATAGAATAGCGAAGTATCCTTTGAAGCAAAGAGACAAAGCCAAACTACTATATTGGAATGGCAAACAAATAAAGGACGAAGTGTTTTCCGATTTACCCTCTTTGTTATCGAGAGATACTTTGCTTGTCTTTAACGATACAAAAGTCGTTTATGCTCGTCTTCTATTCAAAAAGCCAACAGGTAGCACTATTGAGATATTTTGTTTAGAACCTCTAACGCCTAATAGTTTTCAATTGTCCTTTTCACAGACCGAGAAGACTACTTGGAAATGTCTTGTAGGCAACAACAAGAAATGGAAAGAGGGTATATTGTCTCAAACAAAACTTGTCTCGGGCAAAGAAGTAACCTTAACGGCAGAAAGAAAAGAACAAATCAACGAATGTTGGGTTGTAGAGTTTGCTTGGGACAAAGGATTCTCGTTTGCAGAGATAATGCAAGAGTTTGGCGTAATACCATTGCCTCCATACCTCAAAAGACAAAGCGAAGAAGAAGACAAGATAGACTATCAAACCATTTACGCTCATTACGATGGTTCGGTAGCAGCACCAACGGCAGGATTGCATTTCACGGATAGTACCTTCGAGGAGTTAAAACAAAAAGATATCCGCACCTCTTTTGTTACCCTACATGTAGGTGCAGGCACTTTCAAACCAGTTACCGAGAAGACTATCGGAGAACATCAAATGCACACCGAAAAGATAATAATCACTTTGTCTACCTTAGACGATTTGTTATCCTATATAGATAAGGAGATTATATGTGTTGGCACTACCTCGGTTAGGACTATCGAGAGTCTGTATTGGTACGGCGTAAAAATGATTGAAAGTAAGGGTACGCAGAGCGATTTCTCTATTGAGCAGTGGTATCCGTACGAACAACACAAAGATATATCAGCCAAAGAGAGTCTAAACACTATTAAGGAATATATGCTTTCCAACCATTTGGATTATATCTCCGGCGAGACGAGTCTTATCATTGCTCCGTCTTATAAATATCGTATTGTGGAAGGTATGGTTACTAATTTTCATCAGCCTAAGAGTACTCTATTGTTGCTTGTTAGTGCTATGATTGGCGAAAAGTGGAAAGACGTATACCAACACGCCCTTGAAAGTGGTTATCGTTTCCTTTCCTACGGCGATGCTTGTTTGTTTAGAAAGAAATAGAACAAAAAAAATAAAACTATTATGAAAAACTCCAAATTATTCTCCCTATTAATAGTCTGCTTAATATTGATTAGCACGTCCGCAACTACTGTCGCAGGCAATGTAAGAGTACGTATCTACACCTCAATAAAGATAACCGAAGCGAACTTGGTAGCCTCATTTGGTTCTTATACAATAGACAAGGTAACTAAGATAAACAAAGCAGACAAGATTAACCTTAAGGTAGAAAACGACAAAATCAAAGTAACACTCAACGACAAGACCCTATTCAGTAAGGATAGTATATGTCTAAGCAGTGAGGATTTGAAATGTTTCTTTCAGGTAACTCCCACTACGGCTAAGATGAGAAGATACGATAACAACCTTATTGTCAAACTAACCTCAGACAAAAAGAATTTATTGTTGATTAACGATGTAACAGAGGATAACTACTTAGCAGGCGTTGTGCAGAGTGAGGCAGGTGGTGCAAGTGATAATGTAGAGTTTTTCAAAGTTCAGGCGATATGCTGTCGTACCTACATGAACAGATTTAAGAACAAACACTCGAAAGACGGCTATAATCTATGCGATGAGGTTAATTGTCAGGTATATTTCTCTCGTGCTAACAAAGCACAATGTATCGAAGGAACTATGGCTACCTCGGGTGAGATTATTGTAGATGAGAATGACAAGATAATAGAGCCTTTGTTCTATTCTAATAGCGGTGGTCAGACGGCTAACAGTGAAGACGTTTGGGGTAATAAGATCTCTTACTTGCGTTCGGTCGAGGACACTTTCTCTATGGGTGGCAAAAACTATACTTGGGAGAAAGAAATAAAAGAGAAAGAATGGATTAATTATTTCAAAAACAAAGGCATAAACATTAAAGACTATAACACCAAACAAGAGATCCTGAATTTCTCTCAAGCAGAAGGTCGCAAAGCCAAAATCTTTGATATCCCTTTGACGCAGATTCGCAAAGACTTTAAGTTAAAGAGTACTTTCTTTTCCGTTGAGCCTTGGGGTAGCAATGTAAAACTAAAAGGCAAAGGCTACGGACACGGCGTTGGTATGAGTCAGGAAGGTGCTATAAATATGTGCGATGAAGACTACGACTATATGGAAGTAATCGAACACTACTATCAAGGCGTCAAAATCAAAAAGATAGACGACTAAGACAAATATTCATAAAAAAAATAAAAATCAGCCCAGATTCTTTTTTGGACTGATTACTTTTTATAGTTAGTTATTTTGATATATTATAGATAGTATGCTACATAAACAGATAGATTATGATTAGCAAATGCAGCAGGATTATAGTCTTTATGGTCCTCGCTTGGCAAAATCTTGTATTGATAGTTGTTTATAATAGGATAGAAATCAAACATCAAACCAGCCTCTATCTTTTTATGATTGCTAAGTCCTTTTGTAATAGCTAATCCAAAAGTCAAGAAAGGATTTACTTCCGTTTTCTTATCTAACTTAAACACTCCACCATCTCGTTTAGACTCATATAGATCACTACCATCGATAGGAGACGTATATTTAACTAAACTATACGTTGGTATACTTACTTCGTCTGATGGAGACCAATCAATACCTAAACCAATAATACCTTTTAATAAAGACTTATCCCCTCTGTGAAATGTATATCCATACATAAAAGGTATTTGCAAACTATTTAAAGCCCTTGGCATATTGACGCTTCCAAAACTACCCACCTCATTTGGATTCATAAACATCTTATAACTCAAATGCCTATAATTCCACCTTAACCTAACAGCAAGAGAATTCCACTCATCTATATCGTATTGATATTCGGCAAAGAAAGCAAAAGCATATTGTTCTACAACAGCAGGGTAACTACATGTTTTATTCATGCTAGTTGAATATTCATCCTCTGTAATATTATTAACATATCCATCTATCTTACTACCCAAAAACAAGTTTGTAGATACACCTAAACCGAAATGATGCTTGCTCGCATACTTATCCATACGATTATAATAATCTTGAGCAAACAAACTGGTGCCTATCAACACCATCACTAATGTTACTATTATCTTTTTCATCGCTTTAATGTTTTTTTATTGTTAACTAATAAGGTCTATCAGAGACTTTAATAATGGTCTAATTTCCGATAGGACATTAGGACTTCGTAGAATCGTTTCTGCTAAACTCTTAGCAAATGTTATTTCTTGTTCATCGTTACAAGAAACAAACATCATTGCTGATAGCGTTACAAATAGCGACAATGCTATTTTTCTTATGTTTATATACATTTCTTTTCTTATTTTTTGTTATTACTTCCTTTTTAGCTAATTTTCTTTTGTTCTTGTCTACATTTGATAGGTGAATGTAGTAGAAAGAGCTGTTAGGTAGAAGAACAAAAGGGCAAGTAAGTTGTAAACTATTAGCTATACCGCTCCTTTGCTACCTAACAGCAAAGGGGAGGAAGACAACCCATCCTATTAAATGGATATACCGAGAAGCACCCATTTTATGATGTACACTATGAAAGTATTCTTTGTTCATTACTATTAACTTTTAGTTAACTAATTTTTTGCAAAGATACACATATTTTTGAAAATCTACCTTTTTTATTAAACTTTTTTTGAAAAATTAATGACTCTTGAGTATAAAATTATCTATGCTCCTTCACAATGCTCTCGCTGATTGTACCATAGATCTCTTGCCACCTATCTTCTAATTGGGTCTTGTGATTATTCATTATAGAATAGTCCCCTCTTACGGCAGGACCTGTCTGCAAGTCGTATGGGTTGTTCTCTTTTATCGCCTGCGTTGTTCTGTCTATTAAAGGGAAAAGGGTCTCGAAAGGAATATTGGCTTTATCGAGTATCGTCTTTGAGATATAGAATAAATGATTAGTGAAATTATTGCTAAACACCGCCGCCAAATGCAGACTCTTACGCTGATTATCGTCTAATACATATATAGTCTTAGTTAGTTTAGTGGCTAAACAATGCAACTCCTTTAACGTATCCTCTTCGAAGGCCCACACACACAAAGGAACAGCAGAGAAATCTATCTCTACCCCCTTACGCAGACTCTGCAAAGGATAAAAAGAACCATATCTATTAGTAATCTTCTCTAAACACTTTGTCTCGGTGTATCCACTCGTATGCACAACAATAGAGGTAAGCCTTTTTCTATGATTTAGAGTATATATCTTATCTACTATCTCCGATATGGCATCGTCCTTAACGGCTATAATAATTAGGTCTCTTTCTATCTTGCCCAAATCAAAAGGTTGGCGTGAGGGTATAATCTCAACATCCAACCCCTTGGAAAGCATTATTTTTTGATAATGATAGGCAACATTGCCTTGTCCAATTATTGCTATCTTTTGTATTTCCAAAACAAAGAAAGAAGTTTATAGGTTAATCTTTTCTATTGCAACTTGCAAACGATTAAGTATCTCCCTCTTGCCTAACACCTTCATTATATCCAACATATTCGGCCCCTTAGTGTCTCCTACAACAGCCAAACGCAAGCAATTCATTATCTGACCCATATTCAACTCGTTCGTCTGTATGTAATCCATTAGGAAGTCTTCTGCCTTCTGTGCCCAATCAGTATTGTCCTCTATCTGCTCCAAATGCCCTAAGATGATTCGCATCCTATCGGACATACCCTCTTTCCAACGCTTTTTAAGTGCTTTCTCGGCATACTCCTTCGGTGAAACAAAGAAGTAATCACTATTGTCCCACAATTCTTTTGCAAACGAACATCTCTCCTTTATTAAGCCCACAACCTGCTCTACCTTCTCTTTTGTAGTCTCTATGCCTTTCGATTGTAACTCTCTTAGATAACTCTCTGCCAAAGTCTTGTTATCCTCTTTTTGTAGGTATTGATGATTAAACCATTTGGCTTTCTCCAAATCGAACTTCGCACCATGCTTAGAGATTCTTTGTAATGAGAACTTGTCTATCAACTCTTGTAAAGAAAATATCTCCTGCTCCGTCCCATCGTTCCAACCCAACAAGGCTAACATATTAACAACAGCCTCAGGTAAGTATCCACTCTCTCTATATCCCGAAGAAATCTCTCCGCTCTTTGGATCTTGCCATTGCAATGGGAACACAGGGAAACCTAAACGATCTCCGTCTCTTTTCGATAACTTACCCTTACCATCTGGCTTTAACAACAAAGGCAAGTGTGCAAACTGCGGCATCTGAGCTTCCCAACCAAACGCCCTATACAAACAAACGTGCAAAGGACAAGAGGGCAACCATTCCTCTCCCCTTATAACGTGCGATATCTTCATCAAATGATCATCTACTATATTTGCCAAATGATATGTCGGCATACCATCGCTTTTGTACAACACCTTATCGTCCAAGAGAGAAGCATCTACTTTGATATGTCCTCTTATGATATCGTCAAACTCTATCGACTCGCCTTCTTCGAACCTAAAACGAATAACGTATGGTGCTTTGTCCTCGTTAAGTAGTCTGTCTACCTCCTCACTGCTTAATGATAAAGAATTGCGAAGCGATAGTCTTGTCTTGCAATCGTATTGGAAAGTCTGCTTATTAGCCTCTGCCTCTGTACGCCTACTGGCTAACTCCTCGGCTGTATCAAAGGCGTAATAGGCTTTGCCTTTTCTTACCAACTCTAAGGCATAATCCTTATACATAGCCTTACGCTCGGATTGTTTATAAGGACCATACTTGCCC
>CAVAII010000077.1:0-3884 GCA_963588535.1 Erysipelotrichaceae bacterium
TATTAGTACTATTTATAATTATTTTTGTGTTCCTAAGTTAATGTTTTTGTTTTCTATGGTTTTGTCGTTATTATCCTCTCTTTCGGAATATATATACAATGATGATACCATAGCAGTCATAGCCCAGAAAGGTACTGACAATTTGTCTGTATCAAGGAAGTTATTCAATATTCCATGTATATAATATGTTATCAAACTCAATGTTATGAAAAGAGAGAGATACGCTATATTCTTATCCTTTGCTTGTCTGTAAGTCTTTATACCTATGTATATAGTAGTGCCAAATAGGAAGAAAACTATTATCAAGCCTATGAATCCTTGTTCGCACAAAGGTCCTATGTATTCACTATGAGCATTACCAAGGGTACCTTCGTTAGTGGAGATAACAGTTCGCTCGGCATACCTTTGATAAGAACCATAGATAAATTGATAAGTGCCAGGTCCCCAACCCGTGATAGGTCTTTCTTTGAACATTCTTAAAGCACACGACCAACGATTGATTCTCTCGGTATTAGAGGCGTCTGTTGTGATATTAGTAATAGAGGACATGTGTTCTTCAAGGTTGCCCGAGGAGTCTTGTTTGTTAGACTCTAAGAACTGCAATATGGTAGTAGAGAATAACAAACCAAAGATTAGTAACACAGCCCCAACGCTGATTAAGGTTCTTAGTTTGATCTTTAACTTAACTATAACAAATACTCCGCAAGCCGCCATAACACTTATCCAAGTTGCTCTTGCGTAGGAAAGTATAAAGCCTATAACCAAACAACAAGAGATAAAAGTGAATAATATTCTATACCACTTGTTAGGACAAACTTCTTTGTTACCAAAAGTAAAATAAAGACTTATAGGCAAGAATAATCCTATGGCTGCTCCGTAGGCGGTGTGGTCGTTATAGAAAGGTGCAGGTATTTGATTCATTGCACGGAAAGCAAAACCTTCCATTGCGAATTTGATAGTACAGATAATTATTATCACACTCAAAGAGATACCATATAAGGCTACAAACAATCTTATGGATTTAACCTCTTTGAAAATAGGCACCATCATAAAATAGCAAGGTATAACAAACCAAAGTCTTGAGACTAAGAACTTCAAAGATACGACAACGTCCCAAGAAAACAGCCCTGCAATAAATATCCACGCTAAGTTGATGAAAATTATCATAGAAATAGGGGTATAAACTGCCTTTTTGTCATACTTCTTATTGAAGAAACAATCCCAGACAAACAAGAACATTACCGCTATTAGTATCGGTTCGGTAGGCAAAGACATAGAAAACGCCTCACTCCGATACATTAGAGCAAAAGGCGTAAGCAAAGCGACCAAGAAGACAGAATAATAGAGTTTGAGTATGATAAAGAGTACGCCTAAGACGATAAGTGGGATATAAGCATAAGTATACAAATCGTAATCCACTGCTAACATTCCACCAAGTAGGAATAATAGGCAGAGGACTGCTATTAGAATTAATTCTTTCTTGCTATACTTATTCTTTGTTATCACCTTCATTATCCGAAGATTCGTATCTTTCTTTTACAACTAATACTATTGTTGTTATAAGCGTACAAGCCAAGGCTGCAACCAAGACAATCAAAGAACGTTTTGGTTTGTCTTTCTTAGCCGATGGTGTAGCGTGCTGTGCAATAAAATCAACTGGGATATTGCTATTAGCATCGAACAAGGCTTTGTGATAAGACTCGTCCCAAGTCTGTAACATCTTACTTTTCTGCTCTAAATCTGTTACTAACTCTGCTATCAAAGCACTCTTAGTCCCTATTTGTTTTAGTTTTGTCTCTAATCTGTTTACTCCGGCAGCATTACCCGAGGAAACATCTTTTGCCATCTGCTGTGCAAAACGGTCTGCGTATAGATTAGGATAATACATACCTGTCTCGTTTTGTAGTCTTTGCAAAGAGTCTGTTAGGATCATTACCTCGTTCTTAACACTGTCTCTACTTCTTCTTACGGCTACAAGAATACTATCTGCTTTGGCTTTCTTCATTTGGTAGCGTAATTCCTCCAATTGCTCTACCATGTAGTTGGCTATATTGCATGCGTATTGAGGATCTTTATCCCATACTTGTAGTTGAGCACCAAGATATTGCGAACGTTTTACTTTTATGTTCTTTTTTAGGATTAAGCCCATTCTTTCTTGATCTAAGGCAGTGTTTTTTAGACCATAATGCTCTCTTAGGTTGAAATGTTGTCCTGTCTTCTCTAATATTTGCCAAGAAGACAACAACTCCATTATATATTCACTCTCTTTCTCGGTTCCGAACAAGAAAACATCTCTACTGTCGCCCTCGTTGATAACGCCTTTTGACAAAGAGTTAAACTCACTTGAGATTAACAATACCTCAGACTTGTAATAATTAGGCATTAGTAGTGATAATAAGGCACTTACTACGCCCGAGACGATGAAAACTATACAAAGTAATTTGAAATGATGCTTGAAAAAATCAATAGTTCCTTTAAGGTTAAAATTATTCATTAGTAAACGGAATATTTATATTATACTTGTAATAAACTTTTTACACTCTGTCTTTTATAAGCGATTATCTACCGACAGCAAAATTAATCAAATAAGATAGATGCATAAAAAGAGCATTCATATCTTGCTCGTTATTAGCAGGTAAATAAGTTCTTTGATAAGAGAAATACATACCATCTCGAGACCCAATCCTACCTTGTTCCTCTATACATTCCTCACCAAATTGACAGTTGATCCAGACTTTTGGATTAGATGAGGTATAGTCTTTGGAGATTGTAACGCCCTTTAGATCAATGGAAATAGTAGTTTGATTGTCCTCATTATTACCCCAATTATAGGTAAGAAAACCGTCTCCAGAGATATTGAAATCATAATAAGTATTATCTTTTATAGAAGATTCTATTATCTCAATACTTTCCTTAACTTCCTGTGCTGCTACATTATAACCTACGCCAAGAAAGCAACAGAAGACTATTGCCATTAGGACTTTTTTTTGTTGCAATAAGCCACTTATTCTCATAGTTTTTGTCTTTATTTCTTGTATTTGACACTTTATTTTGCGGTGCAAAGTTATAAAAATTTTGGCATATATGAAAATATTTTATAACAAAAACACTTACCAACGATTCTCTCCACCTGTGGAAACTTATTCTATTATCCAGTCTTCCAAATTGCGTTCTTTCTCATTAAAAGCAATACCTATCTTAGTTAAGTGGGTATTATTTTGCTCGAATGGTATAGAATATTGTTTGTTATTTATCTGTTCCAAAGCCTGCTGTGCAGTTCCATTTACTTTTAGTTCTATTATATAAGTGTCTGTATTAGTTTGCAAAAGTAAATCTATACGACCATTACTTGTTCTGTACTCTGCTTTGATATAAAAGCCCATTAATTTGAATAAGATATAGAGAATAATCTGATAATAAGACTCATACCTACTTGTCATATCGTAAGGAACGTCAGAGAAAAAGATTTTCAACTTCTTTAAGAACGCTTCAATATCTCCTTGCATTACGTCCTTTATGAAATCTACGACAGAAAAGTTGTTTCCGCTTTTATTGACAAAATAATATGGTAGAACGAAATTTAGAAAACTCTCTTCAACCTCTCGATTTGGGTATTTAAGGGTGTATTCATCGAATAATTCGTTATAATCCTTAATAGTCAAATACCCAGTTTGATAGAATAGAGGACGAGGGTCATTATCTTTTGGACTAATATCCGACAATTTGTTAGCCGTAATACCTGTATCGGTCAATTTATCAAAACTATAAGTATTATTCTTTAAGCATTCTACCAAGAATGTAGGTGTGCCAGTATCTACCCAATAAGTCCCGAATTTGTCTTGTGCAAAAGCGTTCGTAAGACTAAAAGGATTGTAGATACCCAT
>CAVAII010000078.1:0-9459 GCA_963588535.1 Erysipelotrichaceae bacterium
GAACATTATTAGCACTATTAATCTTAGAAGCAATTATAGGAGAAGTCTTATAAGATGTTTCAGAGAAGAAATAAGAAGATGAATTGATTGTATAACAAGGTGTTTTGCCTTTGTGAGCATACGAAGAATTATATGCTCTTAAAATTTCTCCAAAGAAACAAGATAATGCTATTAGAATAAGTGCCAAAACCAATTTATTTTTCATAATCATCAAGTTTTTTAATGTTCTTATAAAATCTACTGCAAAGATACAAAAACTTTTTGACAAACAAACAATTATTCAAAAAAATATTTAATGAATTTGGTGAGGTTGCTCGGAAAAATGTGATATAGATTGTATGATATAAACGGTTGTTGGAAAATATCTTAATAAGAATATTCCCTTAAAAGAGGGTAGAAGTATTTGGAGAGGTGATAAGGGAGTTTTGTTAGGATTAAGTTGGAGATTTTAAGGCAGATAGAGTATTTTTTCTTCTTAGAATAAGACCAATACAAAGGGATATCTTCGCCGTTATATTGTTTGTTGTAATCATAAACGGAAGAGTTCCTTTGACAGCGACCAAAAGAGTAATAGACAGCACCTTCGGAAAGAGTGTGTTTCATCATAGAGAAATGCAAAAGGTACGAGACGTAGTATTTGTTGTATTGCTTTTTGGTAGCGAATAAGTCGTTGGTACAGACTCCGTTATTAAGGTTAGTAAGGGTTGCACCGCCGATGATTCTGTTATCTTTGTATGCAACGAAAACAGTCATTACACCGCTCTTAACACCATTTACTATTATCTGACGACTAAGTGGGAGGAGGTTTTTCTCTCTCATTCTTTGCGAATAGACTCTATAAAAGTCTCTTATAAGACTACGACTTTTACCATTTTTGATAACAACGCCTTCTTTTTCGGACTTACGGATTTTTCTTCTAATAGAGGAAGAAAATAACTGCAAAGGGTCTTCTTTATCGGCAAGGTTTTTCCATGTAAATATCTTGTCTGCAAGGATATATGGTGAATGGGCAAGGGTATCTCTTATCTCCCAAGGCAGTTTATTAGTAGATATTATATTACCTTCTTCGGTCTCGAAGAGCATAAAAGGGGCAGAAGTTTTGTCTGTTATCTTGTTCTCCACAACGCCTACGGACATATAGGGGAGGCTAACAAAACTTTTGCCACATTTAGACATTAACATCGTCTTCCTTAAGCCGTCTTTGGTGGTGTAAGGGATACGAATAATTTTCTTTGAATATATTCGTTCGAATGTTGCTATAAAGTCGTTGGCATCTTCGAATTCTATCATTTCTTTACAAACTAAATGGATGCGGAGCCAATGGCAGACGTGCAAATGGGTGATACTCTCCTTTTAATCCGATTGGTTTGGAATTACGTATAGTGCTAACTATTTCAATGCAATTGCGGGCGTCTTTTAGGGTAAAACCGTTGCCACTTAGGATGTTTTTATAACTCTCGGTGTGCAATTCGGTAAAACCTCCTGAGAACTCTATTTCTTCATTGCCGCATGTGATTTTGCGGTATGTACGTTTGCCTTCTTTCTTTATCTCTTCGGGCAAAGTATCGGCGTTAATGGATAGAAAATAACGAACATTAGCACGTTTGAACCTTAAAAAGCCTGCTGCTCTGTCGTGGGTATAGACGTGAACGATATTTTCCTCTATGTCACCGAAGATCCAAGACAACATATCGTAGAAATGAACGCCGATGTTGGTAGCAATACCGCCAGATTTGCTTGTATCACCCTTCCAAGAAGTGTAATACCATAATCCTCTTGAAGTTATGTAGGTTAGATCAACGTCAAAGATCTTATCTTTTGGAGCCGCATCGATTTTTTTCTTCCATTCAATTATTGCAGGGTGCAAACGAAGTTGAAGAATATTGAATACCTTGTGTCCTGTCTCCTTTTCCATTTGTTCAAGGGCGTCTATATTCCAAGGATTCAAGACGATAGGCTTTTCGCAGATTACATCGCAATCATTTTTCAAACCAAAACGGATATGAGAATCGTGAAGATAATTAGGGGTGCAGACCGT
The DNA here is from genome assembly GCA_963588535.1 of Erysipelotrichaceae bacterium. Classification (GTDB taxonomy): domain Bacteria; phylum Bacteroidota; class Bacteroidia; order Bacteroidales; family P3; genus Scybalousia_A. The sequence continues at coordinate 2,039 of CAVAII010000078.1, forward strand.
AACGAAATCAAGTTTCTTGTCTGTGTGTTTGATTTTATCTACAAAACGATCGAATCTCTCGTACTCTGTATAGAAGGAGCATTGAGGGAAATAAGAGTCCATTATACCGACGCTATCGGACTTATCCAAAGCGACAATTAACTCGTTATTAGTATCTTTGATGGCTTTCAAATGGCGAGGTGCGATATAACCACCAACACCTATAATTGCGAAATTTTTCTTTTTCATTATCTTCTATTTATTTATCGTTTAGTGAAAAATTCTACACTTAATCACGTTGCAAATATACAAAATTATTGGTTATCACTACTAACAATGCCGTCTTCGAGTAACCTTTTGTAAGTTTTTTCGCTTGCTAATTGTTCGGCTGCTTTGATTGAAGAGGCGATTGCAGTTTCTTGACTGAAAGAGTCTATAAAGATCTGAACCTTATATTGTTTGTGTCCACTATTCTCTATTACGTCAACGACTTGATAAGAGATTTTGTGTCTAGTTTTTTGTCCCCAGTCGATTATCTTACTCTTGAAGTTCCATTCTTTTGTCTCCATATCAGAGATACTTATATAGGAGGTAAAGATACGATTAATCAGGACTTTATAAGTAAAATCGTAGCCTCTATCCAAATACATTGCACCAGTTAGAGCCTCGAAGGCATCGCCACTAATAGAGGTAAATCCGCCAGCTCTACCATGTGTATAATCGATTAGTTGGGATAGTCCGATTCTTTTTGATAAGTCGTTTAAGGAACTACGACTCACGATCTTAGAACGCATTTCCGTTAGGAAACCTTCACCTTGGTGAGGGTACTTCTTAAACAAGTAATCACCGATAATAGTACTCAAAACAGTGTCGCCGAGATATTCCAAACGCTCGTTATTTATTCTATTGCCCTTGTTATCTTTGTGTGATTTGGATTTATGGATTAGGGCGACTTTATAAAGAAGAATATTCTTAGGCTTAAACCCAAGAACATTCTTTAGAAATTTCAATAATTCTTTATCTTGATCTGTTTTTGTATTTTTACTAAACAAAAACATTTTACTTATCATACTTTTTGAAAAGCAAGCTAACATTGTGACCTCCAAAACCAAAAGCGTTACTTAAAGCGACTTTGATGTCTTTTTTTTGTGCTTTATTGAAAGTGTAATTAAGTTTTGGCAAATTCTCATCATCCGTAAAGTGATTAATTGTAGGAGGTACGATGCCATTATAGATACTTAACGTAGTAGCTATTGCTTCTACTGCTCCAGCTGCTCCAAGCAAGTGACCAGTCATAGATTTGGTACTATTGATATTTATATTCGCAGCATGATCTTCGAATAGTTTAACAATAGCGTTAATCTCTGCTATATCGCCTAATGGAGTAGATGTTCCGTGAGTATTTATGTGGTCAACATCTTCTGCTTTTACATCTGCATCTTCTAATGCCAAACGCATAGCATTCATAGCTCCCAAACCTTCTGGATGAGGTGCTGTCATGTGATAAGCATCGGCAGTACAACCACTACCACCTATCTCGGCATAAATCTTTGCCCCTCTTGCCTTAGCATGTTCTAATTCTTCTAAGATTAAGGCTCCTGCACCTTCTCCTAGAACGAATCCGTCTCTATCTTTATCGAAAGGACGAGAAGCAGTTTTAGGGTCATCATTACGTTGAGATATTGCTTTCATTGACGAAAAACCGCCAATACCTGCGTGAGTTACAGCCGCCTCACTACCACCTGCAATCATAACTTTTGCTTTTCCTAAACGGATGTACATAAATGCCTCGCTTAATGCTTGAGCAGACGAAGCACATGCACTAACGGTGCAGAAATTAGGACCTCTAAAACCATATTTTATTGATATGTGTCCGGCACAAATATCTGCTATCATCTTAGGAATAAAGAAAGGAGAAAAACGTAGTGTACCGTCTCCTTTAACGAAGTCAGTGATTTCGTCCTCGAATGTTTGAATGCCACCGATACCAGATGCCCATATAACACCTGCGTAGTCTTTGTCAATCTTTTCAAGATCCAAACCACTATCTTCCATAGCCTGTGCAGCAGCAACTAAACCATATTGAGAGAATCTATCGTATTTTCTTGCCTCTTTTCTATCGAAGAAGTCGGCAGAATTGAAATTCTTCACCTCACAAGCGAAAGTTGTCTTTGCGTTTGTGGCGTCGAAATGAGTAATAGGTGCAGCACCACTTACACCATTAACCAACCCTTGCCAAAATTCATTGGCACTGTTGCCTATTGGTGTAAGAGCACCCAACCCAGTAATTACAACACGTTTCATTTCCATGTGTATGGAATTTAAGTTATTTCTTTGCGTTCTCTATGTAATTGATAGCGTCACCTACGGTTGCAATCTTCTGAGCATCGTCATCAGGAATAGAAATATTGAATTCTTTCTCAAGTTCCATGATCAATTCAACTGTATCTAACGAATCAGCCCCCAAATCGCTAGTAAAATTAGCTTCTGGTGTTACTTGGCTTGCTTCAACTCCTAACTTATCTACGACGATAGCTATTACTTTATTTGCTATTTCTGACATAATTTTGTGTTATTTAAATTAGTTAAAAATTAGGATTGCAAAATTGCGACATTTTTTTCAAATTGACAATAAAAAACGCATAAAAACGACATCTTTAACTAAAACAGTACTAATAATCAGTTATTTACAAAAAGCAAAAATATTCAATTTTTATTGGTTTTTATATGATTTTTTTGTAGAAAAAGACAAAATTTTCGTCTTTTTTCATTCTTTTGAAAATTTTTTCGCAAAAAAATAGTTATTAATACTTAAAGTAGAATTTTGTCTTATGAAGAAGTTAGCATTATTTGCCTCTGGCAATGGTACAAACGTACAACAAATAAGTGAATACTTTGCTAATAGTAAAGAAGTGAAAGTAGATTGCGTAGTTGTCAACAAACAGAATATTTTTGTTATACAAAGGGCAAAAAATTTGGGTATTGACTGTTTTTATTTCAATAGAGAAGATTTTTATAACTCCTCTAAAGTCCTTGAAAAGATGCAACAAAGAGGTATTGATTATATAATCTTAGCAGGTTTCTTGTGGTTAGTACCAGAGAATCTATTGAAAAACTATGATCATAAGATAATCAATATCCACCCTGCCTTATTGCCTAATTATGGGGGCAAAGGAATGTATGGACATCACGTACACGAAGCCGTTGTGGCAGCAAAGGAAAAGCAAAGTGGAATAACAATACATTATGTAAACGAGAAATATGATTCGGGCGACATTATATTTCAGGCTAAATGCAATCTTGACCCACAAGATACGGCAGAAGATTTGGCAGCAAAGATACATTTGTTAGAAAAAGAATACTACCCAAAAGTAATTGAGAAGGTAGTCTTGGAGAAATAACAGATAGTAATAAAAACTCAACTTTTGTTGATAGGGCTATTAACGTAGCGTCAGAGATACAATATATAATTGATAGGCTTATTAACATAGAGTCAGAGATACAATATATAATTGATAGGTTTATTAACATAGCATTAAGGATACTATATATAAATAGGATAAAGATGAACAAAGAATTTTTACTTAAAGCAATAGAACTGGCCAAGAATAATGTAGAGAGTGGTAAGGGCGGACCTTTTGGGGCTATTATAGTAAAAGACGATAAGATTGTGTCTATGGGAGTTAATACCGTTACATCTACTAACGATCCGACTGCTCATGCCGAAGTTAATGCTATAAGGCGGGCTTGCGAAAAGTTACAAACATTCTCTTTGGAGGGTTGTCAGATTTATTCTTCTTGCGAACCTTGTCCTATGTGTTTGAGTGCTATATATTGGGCGAGAATAGATAAGATTTATTACGCAGCCGACAAAGAAGACGCCGCAAAAGGAGGTTTTGATGACTCTTTTATTTATAAGGAAATTTCTTTGGATAAAAAAGATCGAAAAATTCAAGCAGAGCAATTCTTGAAAGATGTTGGCAAACAGCCTTTTGAGTTGTGGAATAACAAGCAAGATAGAATTGAATACTAAGACAAAGCAAAGAAAATTTAGAATAAAGAATTGCAAATAAGGTATAAATCAGGAATTTTTTAGTACTTTTGCAAAAGATTAATCAGAAAATAATTCAATTACAAACACTAATACGAAGAAATATTATGGCAAAAGAACCAATAAACAATCTTTCGGCAGCAGAAAAAGCAGAAAAATTAAAAGTTTTATCAGCAGCATTAGATAAAATACAAAAAAACTACGGCAAAGGTTCTATAATGAAACTTGGCGACCACGCAGTAGAGAAAATTGAGGTAATACCAACAGGAAGTCTATCTTTGGATATTGCTTTGGGTGTAGGCGGATTACCAAGAGGAAGAATTGCTGAGATATATGGTCCAGAATCTTCGGGTAAGACAACTCTTGCTATCCATTGTATTGCAGAGGCTCAGAAACTTGGCGGTATTGCTGCCTTTATTGATGCAGAACACGCTTTTGATCCTACATACGCTCAAAAACTTGGTGTAGATGTAGATAATTTGTATATTTCTCAACCCGACAATGGTGAACAAGCCTTAGAGATAGCAGACAATCTTATTTCTTCTGGTGCAATAGATATAATAGTTATAGACTCTGTTGCAGCCCTAACTCCAAAGACGGAAATAGAAGGTGATATGGGAGAAAGTAAGATGGGATTACAGGCTCGTTTGATGTCTCAAGCCCTAAGAAAACTTACTTCTACTATTGGTAAAACCAAATGTTGTTGTATCTTTATCAATCAATTAAGAGACAAAATAGGCGTTTTGTATGGTAGTCCTGAGACAACAACGGGAGGAAATGCGTTAAAATTCTATTCTTCTGTTCGTTTGGATATCAGAAAGACTTCTTCTATTAAGGAGGGAGATACAATAATTGGTAATAGAGTAAAAGTAAAAGTAGCAAAGAATAAAGTTGCTCCACCATTCAAAGTAATTGAGTTCGATTTGATGTTTGGTGAGGGAATATCTCGTTTGGGTGAGATAATAGATATAGCAGTTGATCACGATATTATAAAGAAGAGCGGTTCTTGGTTCTCATACGAGGACAGCAAATTAGGACAAGGTAGAGACGCTGTTAAGAAACTATTACAGGATAATCCAGAACTTACCGAGGAGATAGAACAAAAAGTAAGAGAAGTCTTGATTGGATAAATCAAGGCTTTGCCTTTTTTAGTTAATAGACTATTTATCTATTTTCTACCTGTATGTCCGAAACCACCTTCGCCTCTTACGGTGTCGGATAGAGTATCCACTTCGACTATTTGTGCTTTTGTGTATTGGGCAATTATCATTTGTGCTATTCTTTCACCACTTTTGATAACAAATTCTTTATCCGAAAGATTTATTAACAACACTTTTATCTCGCCTCTATAATCTGCGTCAATCGTTCCTGGCGAATTGAGTACAGTTATGCCATTCTTAAAGGCTAATCCACTTCTTGGTCTTATTTGTGCTTCGTACCCTTCCTCTAATTCAATAAATAAACCAGTTGGTACAAGAGTTCTTTGCATAGGTTGAAGCGTTATATCCTCTGATATATAAGCCCTTAAATCCATTCCTGCCGACAATAAAGTCTCGTATTTAGGCAAATCATTGTCGCTTTTGTTTATTACTTTGAGTATCATATTTGTTTATGTGTTTTCTAATATTTTTGCAAAAATAGTAATAATTGCTAAAATATATATTATAAGTGAGGATTTTTTATAAAAAAATTTTAATTGTATGTCTTAATCTTCTCTATCTGCCTTTACTTATTTCTCTTTTTTCTTCGCATATTACGAAAATAAAATCAAATAATATTCGAATAATATTAGATAATATTCTAATAAAATCAAATAATATTTTACTCTTTTCTTGCCTTGATAGAATAGAGTGTAATAGTATCAAGATCAGAATAGAAGGTAACGAAAAGACTATCCTTTTTGAAAGGAAAATCTTTGGAAAGCAGACTTCCCCTTGAGAGAGGACGTTTGTCGGCAAAGCAATCTGTTAGAGAAGTATCCTTTTTGATAAGAGAAAGTGTGTCTGGAAAATAGAGATAATTGTACTGGTTCTCGATAGTTGGCTTATCGAACAAAATATATGAGTATTGCGGATGCGAATGAATATATCTAACTATCTGAGTATTGCAATTATAATTCTTATTATGAGTAGGTATTAGGGCGAAATAAGTATTCCAAACCAGCAACCCACAAGCGAAGTAAAAGATAAAACCTAATCTTTCTTTCTTATACATTAATATTATTACCAAAACAAAAGGCAAGAGAACCATAAATTCTGCGTTGCCGTTAGAGAAAGCAGCGAACAAAAAGACAAGCACAGCAATACTAATACAATAACAGACAAAGAGATTTTCTACCGATAGGGTAGAATTGCGTTTTGTACTTTTCTTTATCTTTATTAGTCCCAAAACGAACAAAGCAAAACAAGCCGCAATCACTACTAAACTAATCAATTTATGTACTTTAAGAATAGTAATCATTGTACCATGTACCTGAACGAAAGTTCTAACCAACGAGATAGGAGTTAAGAATAGTACTTGTTTTAGAATAGGTCCTGAGGCAGTTCCTTGATAATAATCATTAAGGACGAACTTCATTAAGGAACTAATAGAGAAATATCCCATCGTTAGATAACTTATTACGCAATATACTAATGGTATAACAAGAGAAATAAGCAGAAAAACAATAAGATTTCTCTTTTTTCTTAGATAAATAAGGATAACGAAAGTAGGCACCCAAAGCAAGATACCCATTTGAAAAGAAAGACAAGCAAAGAGAAGACATATACTAAGTTTGATTAGTTTCTTTAAGGAGTTTTCTGTTAAGAGAGTTTGCATATAATAGATTGCGAGAAGTGAAAAAAGCAAGAATAAGATATATACTTCGTTGTCTATGGCAAAGCGTAAAAAACCATAACAAGATCCGCAAAACATTATTATAGAAGCAACGATGCTTTCTTTGTTATTTACTTTTTTAAGAATTTTTCTTAAGACCAGTAGCGACAAACAAGACAACAAGACATTGAATATCTGTAATATCTTAATAGCCTCTAATCCTGTGAAAGCAAACGCACGTATTATTACATAGCAGATAGGAGTGTATAAAAGATGATGAGGGTATATCAAATCTTTTCCGCTCAAACTACTTACGGCGTACGCATACGAATCAGTCGTTGGATTGTTTGACAGAAACATACAATACAATATAGCAAACAATAGTACAATAAGATAGGAGTAATTTGTTTTGAAGAATCTTATCATTAGAATTATTTTTTAGTTGTTGCTTATTCGTTTTATTTTAGATGACAAAATTAAGAAATTTCTATCAAAACAAAGTATTTCTTAACATATTTCATTCATAAAACCTATTTATACTCTCATAAACAAAGTAGAAAAGATAGTTATATAAGAT
>CAVAII010000078.1:9469-13172 GCA_963588535.1 Erysipelotrichaceae bacterium
GATTATTGTAGAGAATTAATATGGTAAAAGCAGTAAATATTTATAGAAAAACTTGGGAAAAAGAAATTATTTTTATAGAAAAAAGAAAATTTTTTCAAAAAAATTGCGTGCATTCAAAAAATATTTGTATATTTGCAGTCAAATAATGTTTAACAATGTAAAATTCAATAGTTATGAGAAGAAAAACAATCTTTACGATTATTCTAATTACTTTATTCTCTCTTTATGGGGAAGTATTGAGGGCATACGATTTTTCGTATACTCATGAGGGCAAAACGCTTTACTATACCATAATCAAATCTGCGAACCTTGCAGTTGAGGTAACTTACAAGGAAAAAGGAAGTAATTACATTAGTGGAGATGTGTCAATACCTTCACAGGTAATCTATAAAGGTACAGCGTACAAAGTAGTCTCTGTTGGAGACGATGCTTTTTCTGGCTGCACAGACCTACAAATTGTGGACATACCTTCGTCTGTTACCGCAATAGGTAGTGCTTTTGCTGGTTGTACTGGTCTGGAACAAGTGGGGATACCTTCATCGGTTACCTCTATTGCCGATGGTGCGTTTTTGGGGTGTAGCAATTTGATGGTAATAGACTTACCTACTTCAATTACTACAATAGGCAACGGAACATTTCAAGATTGTAGTAGTCTAATGGAAGTTAAGATACCTTCGTCTGTTCGTTCTATTGGCTATTTTGCATTCTCTGGGTGTATTAGTCTAATGAGTATAGAGATTCCTGCTAAAGTTTCTACTATAGGTAGGTATGCTTTTTGGGGGTGTAGTAGTCTGGATCTTATCTGTTTAAAGAATACAAACCCTCCTATTATAGAGAATAGCAACGCATTTAGAGAAGTGTCTCGGAGTGTAGAAATAGAAGTGCCAAAAGGTAGTGCTACTGCATACAAGCAAGCATACGCATGGAAAGAGTTCTCTAATATAAAAGAGATGAGTATCAAAGAGAGTAGTAATACTATTCAGGTCGCAAGGGAGTGAGTAGATAACAAAAAAAACCACCTAAATAACAGAAAATAACGCCTTTTTATCAAAATAAAACGCCACTTTATCAGAATAAAACGCCACTTTATCGTGATAAAATGACACTTTATTAGAATAAAACGCCACTTTATTTGAATAACTTTTGATATTATCCGAATAACTCTTGATATTATCAAAATATCTTCTGATAATATTCAAATAATATCAGATAATATTTTATTAATTACTGATATTTTATTGATACTATCCCAAAAAGTGTGTAAATTCCAAAAAGTATTATCTTTGCAAAAAACAAAAATACACACTTTTTGGGACACTACCGAATATAATATAGTTGCAGGATAGAGAAAAATAAAGAGGACTACCTATATAGTCCTCTTTATTACTGATGACTAGAAAAAATCATTAGCGTTTGATGATTTTTTTGGTTATCTGTGTTTGATTATCTTTAACCATTAACATATAAGTACCTTCACTTAAATCTTTGGTATCTATAACTATCTCGTTTTGGTTAGCAGATAAGTTATATTCTTTTACTTTTCTACCTTGGAAATCTATAATAGAAATAGTAGCACCTAAAGAATTATTAAGGGTTACATATAATCTATCACTTGTTGGGTTAGGGTAGATAGTAATATCAGAAATAGATAAATCCTCTAATCCAGATACAATAGTTAGATTTAATGTTATGATACTATCGCAACCATTTATTGTTTGCAAAGTATCCATGTATGTGCCGGCTACGGATAATGTCTTGCCATTGAAATCAAATGTCTGACCTTCATTAATACTCTCGCTAAGAGTTATATCATAAGTAGGATTAACTGTTAGGTTTAAAGTAATAACGCTATCGCAACCATTGATAGTTTGCAAAGTATCTACGTAAGTACCTGTTGTAGTAAGGCTCCTGTTATTGAATATAAAGGTATCACCTTGACAAATGCTCTCGTTAAGAGTTACCGTAACAGTTTGACAAGTATCGATAGGTTCTTCTCCTGCTGAAGTATAAACGAAATTATCCATACAGAAATAAGCACTTATAAGTAATCCATAATTATTTGCGTAATTAGACTCCATACGGAATTTCACTTTCTCAACTGCACCAAAAGAAGACATATCTAACCAACGCCATTCTTTAACATTACCAACGCCATTAGTATTCTTATCTACTAAATAAACAGAAACGCTTGCAACAGAATCGCCATTATTATTGTATCCAACGGCAACTATTTTCATCCAACCAGGAAGATTATCATTAGTTGTAAGTGTAGAAGCATCTGAATAAGAAGCAGCACTCTGACAAATATATGTACCTTGTGGAGCAAAACTACTACTATCTGAAGCCATAACAGTCAAATGCTCGGTAGTACCAGTGTAATCTGAAAAATAACCTTGTAAGTAACCATTGCCAACGCCTTCTAATGCAGCACCGCAAGCAGAAGCATAGTAACCAGAAGCAGTTGTTAGATTAGAAGGACCCCAACCTATTGAAAACATACCATCATACAAAGATACACCTTTGAATGTTAATCCGCCGTCTACATAGTCCTTTTCGTACATATCCATACCATACTCATCTTGACCAGCAAGTGTTCCATTAGTTGAATTAACTATTTCGTAAGAATCACTTGTTGTCAATAAGTTTTCAAAGGTAGCAACACTGTATTGTGTACCTGCGTTGTAGATAGCAACACCTGCCAAATTCATACCGCCAATACTATCATCTACGATACGTATTAAACGGATATTCTGTTTGTTCAAAAGTGTATTATCAGTTAAAGAATCCAAATCGTAACCCGTTCCATAACCATTTTGAAGAACTTTTGTCTTGTTATCAAATCTAAAGAAATCTACTCCATTAGAAGAAACTTCTACAAATGCTTGTCCGTTACTACCATTCTCATAACCAAAGACAACAAAATCTACTCCGCTACCATTCTTAATAGGTCTATCAAAGGTTAGAGTAGCATTACCTTGATTAATTGCAACGAATTTGGAAGTATTTGCTACTCCAATTACATCATAATAATGACCGTTTGTTATAGTAGAATTTCTAGCAACTTCTGCTCCTTTCACCCAAGCAACGATATTGCTGTCGGTTATTTGATAAGCAGATGTATCACCAGAAGTAGATGAACCATTAGGAGCAGAAATAGCAGTATATGTAGCAGTTTGTGCTAAACAATTAGACCATGCATTTAATTCAATACTAATCCAAGTATTTGATTGCAAAACATAACTTGACATACCGCTAGTAAAAGAACAATTGCACTTCAATGCAAAGTAGTCTCCATTCGCAGTGTATTCATAAGTGCCGTCTCCATCGTAATCGAATGCGAAATCATTTAGAAATCCACTCGAAGCATCCATAGAAAATCTATCATCACTGTTAGCAATTTCCGTTAAAGCCTCCTCCAAAGTAGTAGAAGCATCGCTATAACGATAACCTAATACGAAACAATCCACATCCTTTGAGTCATCATCGTAATGAAGTATAAGACCAATCTCATTACTTCCTTGACCAATCCAATATGCTATTGAATCAGCAGTAAATGTTCCATTTGGTGCAGTAGTCGTTAGACTTTGTGCAAATAAACTACCGCTCACAAAAGACAACAATAAAGTTGTCATTAGCACAATACGTTTTTTCATTGTTTTAACGTCTCTTTTTTAATTTTTGTTAATTAATAAATAAAACATAT
>CAVAII010000079.1:0-21193 GCA_963588535.1 Erysipelotrichaceae bacterium
GGATAGGATACCTATAAAGAATACCGCAAATAATGTTAAAATCTTTTTCATTGTCTTTTCTTTTTTTTAGAAAACATTAGCGACTATTAAGAACAATAGTCACTAATGTTTAACTGGTTAATTAATTATTAGAATTTGTTTTCTGCCACAAGGTATTGTTAACGACATTGCCGAATATATCTTCGCTATCGACATAGTCAACTCTACAAATATTTAAAGTTGTGTCGTAATTACGTAGATAGTTAGCAATAACAGAATTAGTTGTTGCTGCATCGTGATATTTAGCTAGCATATCCAAATAACTAACAGGAAACATGATAATGTATAGTTTGATAAACTTGTGCGAATCAAACTCATTACCCAACTTTTGAAGTACGTTTTCTACTTCTTCTCTAAATCTATTGTTCATTTTGTTTAAGTGGCAGACGTTATATACCATTCCGCCGTCATCGGTTTTATGATGCAAAGTGAATTGCATCTGATTAATGAAATATTTTTCGTAAAAGAATTCGTTTTGAAATAAATAAAGTGGTAAAGGACTTCTCCCATGGTGGTTAAGAGAAATTAAAGAAAGGGCAAAAGCAAATACTCTGTAGTAGATAGAGATAATATTATTACAAAGCAAACGTAGATAGGTAAATAATAAAGAAATAATGGCAGAATAAGAAATTATATTATTTCTCTGCCCCCCCTATACTGATATTTAGGTAGTTAGTGTGGTTATATGTATAAAAGATGGTCTTATTGCCCATTTCTCTATTATTGTATTGTCGGTGCAAAGTTATACTATTTTTCCGAATCCACCAAACAAAACACAAAAAAATTATGAAATCTAATATTAGTGAAATAAAATCAAATAATATTTCAACGAAATCAAATAATATTCGAATAAAATCAAATAATATTTTGATAAAATTAGATATTATTTTAGAGTTATCAAACAAGGAGTTATGAAGGTGAGAAGTTGGTGAAGTAAGGTGCTATTCTCTAAACATCAAGCGAGAAAAGAAGTGTTGCAAAATAGTTATCAGTTGTAGGACAGTAGCCGATGCGGAAGCCAAGATTGATAGGGATAGTTATTCTAAACAGATGCACTTTCGTTTCGATATCAGCACCGTAGGATTGATAGAACTCCTTGTCATAATAACCAAAATTATAGAACGGACGTGCAACAACCCTCTTTAGGTAGAATACTCCATCGACGCCACTATCGGGATAGATCAAAGGAAAACAGTATTGCGACAAAAGACCTGCGAAGTATTTGGGATAGATATTATAAACACCTCTAACAAAACTAACTTCGTTAGGGAAATAATAGACATCGGGAGTATTTTTCTGGAAACTTGCCGTTAGGACAATAGAATGATTGCGAGCAATACCTGGCAAGAATATCTGCGATGTAGCAGCAAAGATATTAGCAAAAGGATTCGTCAGGGTATGAATATATTTTATGGAAGTGATATGCCCTGTTCGAGGGTAGAGATCATTATCTGCCATATAGGCATAATTACTAAATTGAGCGTAATAACCAATTGAATTGAAGAGGACTAACTCCAATTGCTTCTCTGTATTAGTCAGTTCGTTTAAAGAGTAATGAAGGGTTAGGTTTATGTTATTGCGGTAGTTGCGGTTCGTCCAAGAGAACGGCAAAGTGATATCATACGATAGTGTTAACTCATTCCAATCTATGTATTTGACTTTGTTGGAGTCTAATTCTCGTGTTAGGTCTCGTGGACGGAAGGTTGCGTTTAGTTCCATCTTAGGATAAAGTCCTGAGTACGTATATTTAAAGAAGAACTCGTTCTTTTCGTTAATGTTAAACTTTGTTCCTAACTCCAAAATAGAGGTAGATAAAAGGTTTTGCGACAAAAGGCTGACGCCTAAGCCGACATCTTTGGAGTCTATGTTAAGAAAAAACGGCGTCCAAGAGTGAAAATTGAAAAGATGAGTAAGTTTGCTGTATTTCTTGCTTTTGTAGACAGTGTCTTTGTTGAGGATAGAGTCGTGGAGAATGAAGTTTTCTTGTTCTCTATTAAGTGTGGTGAAATACATCTGCTCATTCTTTTGAGAGATATCGAACGGCTTGCTCGTATAAGGCAAGCTAATGATTTTATAGCCGTTAGCGGTGTAATCACTTAGCACAATAGTAGAGTCATAGATGCAGAAATTATCTATTCCATAGCGAGAATTTGTGTGGATTTGAATATCTGAGTAATCATCTAAGGCAATACTTAGGAGTTGATACTTAGAATGCACATCTTTAATAAAATAGAGTCTGTTGTGGTAGATATGAAGGTATTTTATGTTGTCGTAGGAGGGTTCGAATACCTTCTTGCTTTGCATAGAATTGACATCATAGCAAATAATGCACTTACCGAAGGGAGAGGTTTGTATACAATAGATGCGAGAAGAGTTTTCGTCCCAGACAGGATAGGAGTAAGCAACGTTTTTGTCGTTTTTTGCAATGGTAATATAAGAAGATGTATTGACCTCCCATATATTCTTGTTCTTAAAATATTTGGTTTGCGGAGTAATAGCAACCAGGCTTTGATTGTCTAATGAATCTGTTTGAATGGCAGCAATCAAAGAGTCGTTAAGATAATAAATGGGTGTAAAGAAAGTCTTTTTACTTGTAATGTTTTTTAGTTTGTTGGTCTTTAAGTCGTATTCTATTATATCCGCAGTCGCTTCTTGTTGCCATCTAATGTTAGGAGAATATTGTGAATAGAGGATATGTCCGTCTCTGTATTGAAAATAGGAGTGTAGAAGAAAGGGTAGGGAGAGTAGTTTTTCTTCTTTGTCGTTGGTTATCTTGACCAGTGTCTGTACTTTGTAGGCAGAGGATTTCAGGGCAAGTATTGTGGAGTCGTTAATCTGAATAGGGTTTTTGTAATTGACGTAATCTTTGTTTTCTTTCTTACCCCATTGTTTTAGGGTTGGGTGTTCGTTGTCGTGGATATAGTCTATATCTTGATCTGTCCATGCTTTCTCCAAAGAATCTATTGTCTCTTTGTAAAGGGTAGTGAAGTCGAGTTTGGCATCTTTGTTATTGATATTACCCCACATAGAGAGTTTCCACCAAGATGTGCCGACATGGTTAAGACAATCGCCCCAAATATTTTTTCCATACTTCTGACGACCGTAAGAGACCAAGAAATAACCCAGATTATATTTGTCAGCCACAAAATCTTTCATACTACCGAGCAACATCTTATCAACACCATAACGACCTTTGTCCAAGACCTGTGCTTTTAGGTACATATTGTATTCAGGATCTTGTCCACGACCAGCAGGTGCTAAGGCTGTCTCGGCAACTACTGCATCGCCCTCAAAAAACCAATTAGGTACAAATACACCTGCTATACCTCCTAAGATACATTGACCAAATATTACACCTAAGTATTTGGTTACACCTCTGTTGATAGCCTGCATCTGAGCGGTATGCCTATATTCGTGTATAGCAAGTTGCCATGTATAAGGAAAAGCGTAAGAGGTAGGAGGGGGAGTAGTCCAAAACTCCATACGTTTAGGAGCCCACACGCTAAGACCATTACTTATAGCACTTTTGGTATGTATTAGTATGGGAACATTAGGAGCGGAGGTATTAAGGCTATTACCTATTACAGGGACAACGGTATCTAATACGGAGGCGAGTAATTGTGCGTTCTTTTCGTAATAATCTGGATAGACGATATGAAACTTCTTTGTCTTGATTTGTCTATAATTGATACGTGAATCGTTGTTTCCGCTTACGTAGAATTGACAATAAGCAGATAAGTTAAGAAATAGTGATAATAAGAAGACTGAGAATTTGATTTTGCTTTGCATTAACAAATTTGAAGATATATCCAATTATAATAAGATGACGCCTTAGAGGAGTCTAAAGCGTCATCTTGATAATATTATTTGATAGGAGCATTTTTTAATGAACCTAATAAGAATTTCCAGAACTTCTGAACGGAAGCAATATTTACTCTTTCGTCAGGAGAATGTGGATGCTCGATAGTAGGACCGAAGGAAATCATATCTAAGTTAGGATATGTTCCGCCAAGGATACCACATTCCAAACCAGCATGTATTGCCATTACTTTGGCTTGTTGATTGAATAATTTCTCGTATTGTTCTTTCATCTCTTTAAGAATAGCCGAGGACATATTTGGTTTCCATCCAGAATAAGCACCAGAGAATTCTATTTTGCCTTCTGCTAAGTCTACAACAGATTGCATAACTACGCACAAATCTTCTTTTTGTGTATCAACGCTAGAACGCAATAAGCAGCACATCTCCATATTCTCGCCCGTAGTCTTAACTATTGCCAAGTTAGAAGAAGTCTCTACCAAACCTTTCATACTATCGCTCATTCTATAAACGCCATTAGGTAGAGCATAAACGCAATTGATTAATCTCTTAGAGCAACATTCTTTCATCATCTCAGGAACGTTGCTAGTAGGAGCGAATAAAACGTCAAAATTATCTTCTACCTCAGAGAATTCTTTATGCATTGTCTCGCTTAGGCAATCGATAGTCTTCTTAACCTCTGCAACTTTGTCGGTAGGCATAGCGATAGTTGCTTTGGCTTCTCTTGGTATTGCATTACGCATATTACCGCCTTCAACAGAGCATAGACGTACGTCGTATTTTTCTAAGTTCTTTAGAATACGGAATAATAATTTGTTAGCATTTGCTCTTTGCAAGTTGATATCCATACCACTGTGGCCACCTTTTAGTCCTTTTACCTCAAGAACATAACAAGTGTAACCAGCCTTTACTGCTTCTTTGCCATAGTTTAGAGTTATTGTAGCATCAACTCCACCAGCACAGCCAACGTATAGTTCACCTTCTGTCTCAGAGTCAAGGTTTAGTAGGATATCGCCTTTCAATACATTAGGTTTTAGATTGAAAGCACCTGTCATACCTGTTTCCTCGTCGATAGTAAGCAAAGCCTCCAATGGACCATGTTCTATTGTGTCATCAACAAGTACTGCTAATGCAGCAGAAGCACCAATACCATTATCAGCACCTAAGGTTGTTCCTTTGGCTCTTACCCATTCGCCGTCAATCCAAGGTTGTATAGGGTCATTAACAAAATCGTGCTTAACGTCATTATTCTTTTGTGGTACCATATCAATATGTGCTTGAAGGATAATACCTTTTCTGTTTTCCATACCTTTGGTTGCAGGTTTGGATAGAATAATGTTACCGATTTCGTCTGTTTTGCAATCAACATTGTGTTGTTTAGCAAATTCAACTACTGCTTTTCTTATTTTCTCTTCATGTTTTGAAGGACGAGGATTAGCACAAAACATATCAAAGTTTTGCCATAATCCTTTTGGTTCTAATTTAGATATCTCAGACATAATACTATATATTTTTTATGTTTATACTTTTATTTTCTTATTCTATTCTCTTTTGATAAACAAACGTAGAAATAGGTAGTTTTAGTTTATTAATATCAACTTCTTTCTCAAAAAAACCATAGATTGTACTTCCCGAGCCACTCATTTGCGAGTATAAAGCACCATTATCGTACATTGTTTGTTTGATTTCGCTTAAAAGGGGATATTTTTCGAATAATCTTACCTCGAAATCATTTCTTACATAATTTTTCCAATTATGTATATCCTTTACATCTAATTTTCTTAAATCAAAAGGCGAAGGTGTTATATTTACATCTTTATACGCCTCCTTCGTAGATATATTCAAGTCTGGTTTTATAAGCAATAATACAAGGCCTTGCAAAGATAGATCCAAGTCTTGCATTTTCTCTCCCGTAGAATATACAAACTGTGGAGTATTTTTAAGAAAGAAACTACAATCCGACCCAATAATCGAGGCATAGTGCAATAATTGTTCGGTAGTTAAACCTAAGTTGAACATATAATTACATAACATTAGCGTAAAACTACCATCGCTACTTCCGCCGCCTAATCCTGCAAAGATAGGAATACGTTTGTCTAAGCAGATATTCGAAGATCTGATTTGTTTGAAATCTTTTTTTAGTAGGTTAAATGCTTTTATCACCGTATTACTATCATCTTCTGTTATGGTCTCAGGAGGGAAATCGCCAGTTATATATAATCTTGCTTTGGCGTCTTGTCCTTGTAGATTATTATTTGCATCTATTCTCATCTCCAAAGCATCATTTAACGCTATGGGGTAGAATACAGACTCTATGTTATGAAATCCGTCTTCTCTTGTGTTTGTTACAAACAAGCCTATGTTTATTTTTGCGTTTGGAAAGAATATCATTAACGTCTAAGTTTAATAATTACCTATTTTTTTGCAAAGATAATGATTTTTTTTATATCTTTGCAACTTAATTGAGTAATGATTTTGAACAAAAAGCAAAAATAATGAAAAAAATAGTTGTTAGTATCGTTTTGGTATTGGTTATAATGGTCAATAATACAGCCTTTGCGGGCTGGGATATACGTTTGGGAATAACAGCAGGTACTAATTTTCAGTTGAATGGTAATGTCAATTGTATGTTTAAGGATTTATTCAAATCCAAATTACCAGAAATTCACGCAGATAATGTAGAATTTCCAACACCTTGTCTTAATTTTGGTGTAACGGCAGGTATGGAATTTATGTTGAATAAGAAACTTTCTTGGGGATATAATCTCTATTTGGGATATCAACAAGAAAAAATCAGCATTGAAATGTCTGGCAATAATTTCGGAGCACTTGGTAGCATAAAGATGAATGGAATAAGCGTCTTACCTAATGTTTATTTGTCGTATTATATGCTAAATTATTTCTCTTTGAATGTTGGTGCAGGACTATATTATGAGACTGCTTTTTCGGGTTCTTCTACGACCGAGATAACCAAAGGTACGATGGCAAATAATGATTACGAAGGTAGTTTTTCAAGTACTTACGCTTTGGGTGTACACGCTAACGTAGGTATTACTTATCATATCAATAACCATGCTTTTGTTGGCTTAACGGCATATTGTAACGCTTTGAATATCGCTTCTTCTAACAAAGATATGAATGAGTTCTTCGAGGATTTAAGCGGTAGCGGTAGTTCAAGTGGTGGTCTTAATCCTGGCGGTGGCGGTTCTGGTTCAGGCGGTGGTGGAGGCTTTAATCCAGGTGGTGGAGGCGGTGGCTTCAATCCTGGTTTTAAGTCAGCAAAGAAATCTACTACTGTTAGCAAGGACGACAAAATAGATATGAATTATATATCTAATGGTCTATGGTACCAAAAGGACGTACCTAATCGTCTTACTATTCTATTTACTATCGGATACAGATTCTAAATCTGCGGAAGCATCTTCCCATTGTTGCATTAGATTGTCTAACAAAGTCTTTTTGTTTTGATAATCTATAAAGATATTCTCGTCTTGAGAGTTGTTAAGCGATTCTTCCATGATGGCAATCTCGTTTTCTACCTTCTCAATCTGTGCTTCTATGTCTTCCAAACGCTTACGTTTCTTTCTTTGTTCCTTGTCTCTTTCTTTGTTAGCGAGGAAATCTATTTTGTTCTGACTTACTTGCTTTTCCTCGCTCTTAGAGGACTTGGTGGATAGATTTAATTCCTCCAAGTTTTTTATTTTTTTCTTTTCCAGGTACGCAAAGATATCATCGTGATATTCTTTTATGTTGTGGTCCTTGAACTCATACAAAGTAGTTGTAAGACCTTCCAAAAAATCTCTATCATGTGAGACTACAATAAAAGCACCATCGTATCTTAACAAAGCATTCTTTAAGATATCCTTGCTAAGTAAGTCCAAATGGTTGGTTGGTTCGTCCAATACCAAAAGATTTACTTGACTTAGTAATAGTTTTGCTAATGCCAACCTTGTCTTTTCGCCTCCCGATAAGACTTTTACTTTCTTGTCTATGGCATTATCATCAAAAAGAAAACTACCTAATATGCTTCTTATTTTGGTTCTAACATCTCCAACGGCAATATCGTCAATAGTCTCAAATACTGTCTTTTCTCCGTCCAATAAGGCTGCTTGATTCTGTGCAAAATACCCAACTTTGACATCGTAACCGAGATTACAAACGCCCGAATACCCTCTTAATTCGCCTATTATTAGTTTTACCAAAGTAGATTTGCCCTCTCCGTTCCTACCAATAAAGGCAACTTTCTCTCCTCTTGAGAGGATAAAGTTGATATTCTTTAATACATTCTTTTCACTATACCCAAAACTTAGGTCTTTTACCTCAACGACTATTTTTCCTGAGTGTGGAGCAGGTGGAAACAAGAAATGAATAGACGAAGAATCCACATCATCTACCTCTATTCTGTCCATTTTGTCCAACATCTTGATTTTGCTTTGGACTTGTTTGGCTTTGGTGGCTTTGTAACGGAATCTCTCTATAAATTTCTCTACTTCTGCTATTTGTCGTTGTTGATTGATTTGTTGAGACTGTTGATTGCGGATACGTTCTTCGTGCAAAAGACAATAATCCGAATAATTCGTCTTATAATCATATATTTTGCCAGCGGTAATCTCAATAGTTCTTTTGGTAATATTATCCAAAAAACATCTATCGTGCGAAACCAAGACAACCGAACCATAATATTGTTGCAAGAAACCTTCAAGCCATGTAATAGATTCTATATCTAAGTGATTTGTAGGCTCGTCCAAAAGTATTAGATTAGGTCTTCGCAAAAGTATTTTGGCAAGTTCTACTCTCATTTGCCAACCAGAAGAGAACTCTGTCATATTTCGAGTAAAGTCTTCGTGCTTAAAACCCAAACCTAACAAGACTTTTTCGGCTTGTGGGCGAGTATTGGTGGCATCGAACATAAGAAGTTTTTGATTTAGTTGTTCATAATCCAATAGAAGTCGTTCATAATCTTTGCTTTCGTAGTCTTCTCTATGGGCAATCTCATTATTGAGAGTTTCTAATTCGCTATTCAATATTTTTATTTCGTCAAAGGCTTTCATAGTCTCCTCCAAAACTGTTGTAGTAGAGGAAGGAATCATTTCTTGTGGGAGATAACCGATAGTTTGGCTTTTGCTTTTTATGATAGTGCCGTTATCCTGAGATAGTTGTCCGTAAAGGATTTTCAAAAGCGTAGATTTGCCTGCCCCATTCTTACCAACCAAGCCGATACGGTCTTTATCGCCGATAGTAAAACTTATATTATCAAAGAGTTTTTCGCCATTGAAGTGTATAGAAATATTGTTTAGCGTTATCATATTATTATGTGTTATCTTTTTGTTAAGTATCTTTTGTATTCGGTTTGCAAAGATAGTAAATCTATTTAGAAAAAAGGAGGGAAAATAAGAAAACCTTCAAATATTCTTTTTTATTCTTAAAATAACTTTCGATGTTATTAGAATATCTTCTGATTTTATCAAAATATTATTTGATTTCGTTGAAATATTATTTGATTTCGTTAGAATATTATTTGATTTTATTCAAATATTATCTGATATTATTTCAGCAGCAAGACATCTTATTTGAATAACGAGACTAAAACCTATCTTATTACTAACAACAAAAAAAGATAGCAACCATAACATTATAGTATGTTAAGTTGCTATCTCTATTAAATCAGAAGCGGACGACTAACCTTGTAAAGCAAAACTTACAGGTAGATTGAATTGTTGTCTAACTGTTTTACCTCTTTGCTTAGCAGGTGTCCATTTAGGCATAGATTTAACAACACGGATTGCCTCTTCTCCGCAACCTGAACCTATATCACGCAAGATTTTGATATCTGTAATAGAACCATCTTTCTCTACAACGAATGTTAAGAAAACCTTACCTTGTGTTCCGGTCTCTTTTGCTTGTTGTGGATACTTAATATTATCCCTTAAATATTTATTTAATGCTTGGTAACCGCCAGGGAACATTGCTGTTTGTTCTACAACTTGGAAGATTTCCTCTTCTTCTTCTACCTCTACGACTTGCTCTTTGATCTCAACAGTTGGTACATATACCTCACCATTTACATCACTTGTCAAAGCGTCAAGGTCAAATTTGTTGGTAATCTCAACATCGTCGGATACGATCTCGAACTCTGTTGTAGACAATTCTACTTCTTGTTTAGGGGGTTCTGGTTGGTCTTGTTGAGTTTGAATAACCATTTCCTCAACTTCTGTTTTGGCTTCGGTAGCAATAACTACTTCTTCTTTTTCGTCATAACTCTTGTGTTCGAATGCAAACAAAACAACTGCCAACGCAACTATCAAACCAATTTCAAAAAATAAACTTTTCTTACTTTCAAGGTTCGCTTTTTCAGACTTCTTTGCTTCCATTATTCTTATCTGTTTTTATGTTAATAATCATATTATTTTGCGGTTGCTAAATTACTGCTTTTTTGTTAAATGAGAAAATTTTTTCTTTCTTTTTTTCTTTCCCTTTTCTTAAACTTATTGTTTTATAGCAGAATAAACAACTTTTCTTTCTATTCCTTATATTTAATATTTGAAACTACTTCCTCCCAAAAATTCTCTCATAATAGAGGTTGGTGGAATAAAATTAGGGGAAATTGCAACGAAATTATTCAAAAAGTATAACAGTCTTCTTGCCTCTGCGAAGGCTAAGGAATTTTGCGGTACGTTTAATAATAGTGGCTCGCAATAGTTTTTCAATAATCCTATTTCGTACAAAAGAGACGAATTGAACATACTATCGGCATTTTCTTGGAAAGGAAAGATATGTTTCTCCTCACCGTCTCGTACACTATGCCAACGAAGAATAGTATTCTCGGCCGAAGAACCACGATAATTATAATCTCTTACCAGTCTTCTAATCAAACGGTTGTCGGAAGTAGAGATAAGGTTATATTTATCCAAAGCAATCTGCGTAAGTGCCGAAACAAAGACAAAATATTTGTTCTTTCTATCAATTTCTGCCGATAGACGAGGGTTAAGTGCGTGAATACCTTCTACTATTAGGATAGAATCCTCGCTTAGTCTTATCTTGTTGCCCGAAGGGTGCTTTTCGCCTTTGACAAAATCGAATTTAGGCAACTCTATTTCCTTTCCCTTCAAAAGATCATTCATCTGGGAGTTAAAGAATTCTAAATCCAAAGCCTCCAAACACTCAAAATCGTATTCTCCATTAGCATCTTTTGGCGTATGTGCTCTATCGTTGAAATAATCGTCCATACTAATCTGCACAGGTTTAATACCTAAGACGGCTAATTGCGTAGCCAAACGGCGACAAGAAGTAGTCTTACCCGAAGAAGAAGGGCCTGCTAAGAAAACAATCTTAACTGTGTCTTTCTTTGAATAAATACTATCGGCGATTTGTGCATATTTTTTCTCATGTAGTGCTTCACTGACCTGGATTAGTTGATTTGTCTTGCCCTCTTTTACTAATGTATTCAAGTTGGCTACATACGGAGTACCAAGTACCTCAACCCAGTTCTTGTGTTCTGAAAATATATCGAATAATTTCTTTTGATTTGTTATTATTCCTGGTACTTTGAACTCTTTGTCGTTATCAGGCATAAATATCATAAGACCTTTTTCGAATGGTACTACATCAAAAATCCGTAGATACCTAGTAGAAAGCACTAAGTTCGAAAAGAAAGAATTTATAGTCTCACCCAAACTATCTACATTAGTATACAAACGACCGCTATGTCTGATAAGGTTGGCTTTTTGTTTCATTCCAACGGACTCGAACAACTGTGCAGCAGGCTCACTTTCGATAATCTTTCTTTCGAATGGCAAATCCTGTTCTACAAGTTTTTTCATTTGCTGTTTTATCTTATCGGCAGCAACCTCAAGAGTATCTTTAACGTTGATTAATTCGGTATAATAGCCATCATTCATAGAGTGCATAATACGTACATCGCCTTGCGGATAAACATCTTTGATAGCCTTGTAATAAAGAAACATTAAACTTATGGCATATATACGTCTGCCACTCGGATGAAAGATATCCAAGAAATTAATAGTACGAGGGGAGTATATTCTATAATTTAGATTCTGTGTCTTATTATTAATAGTGGCAGCAAGTATAGTCTCTGGGTTCTTAATTCCTGCATACGCTACTACATCTATTAAAGAAGTTCCACTGGGTACCAAAAACCTTGTTTGCGTATTGGTACAAAAAACCTCTATCATTTCTTTTATTTGAGTATTCATTGATTTATACTGTTTTTTGTTTTTTAATCTTGTACTAAAACCTTATTCGAAAACTTTTTTGTTTGCGTAGAATTTTGTGTCTTTTACTCTTTTGTAACTCTCTATACCGATTATCTCCCTAATTACAACACTTGCCAAAGTCAAACCAAAGATAGACGGCATATAAGATATAGTTCCGATAGTTGTGCGTTTATTTTCGGACATTTCCTCTCGGACACAGTCTTTTGAAACCTTTTCGTCCGAAAATACTGCCACTATTCCATTATATATACCTTGTTTATGGAGTAGTTTTCTTATATGATGTGCCAATGGACACTGAAAAGTCTGCGATATATCCGTTACTTTAATCCTCGAAGGGTCGAATTTACCGCCACTTCCCATAGAACTAACCACAGGAATATTCTTTCTATAACAATGTATCAACAAGAAAACCTTTGGAGATAAAGTATCAATAGCATCAACCACCCAATCAGGCGAATAAGTATCTAATAATTCTACCATTCTTTCGTCTCTAACAAACTCATTTATCGCAACGACCTCGCACGAAGGGTTGATATCCTCTATTCTCTGTTTAAGAACCTCCACTTTACTCTTTCCAATTGTAGAACGTAAGGCAAGTAACTGACGATTAAGGTTACTCTCGTTCACAATATCGCCATCAAAAATAATTACCTTGCCAACGCCGGCACGTACTATCGCCTCGCAAGCAAAAGCACCGACACCGCCGACGCCTGCTATCATAACACAGGCATCTTGTAACTTTTTTAACCTTTCTTGCCCTATTAAAAGCAAAGTCCTATCAAACATAATTACTACTAATAATCTAAAAATAAAACGCAAAGATACTAAAAATATTTTTGTTAGTAAGAAAAAAAGGATAATCTGCGAATTTCTAAAGAATATAAGACAAATTATACCCCTAAACGAATATAGAAACAAGATAAACTCTCTTTCGGTAATAGTCTAAGCACAAGAAAACAACATAATAATATGGAATAACCGAGACGTTAATATACCTATACGCCTTACGATTCTAACCGAGATTTTCCTGCCGAAAGAGATGGAAAGAATAAGAAAAAAGCATAAAAAATTTAATAGTTAAGAGTTTATTGGAAAAAATTTTGTAATTTTGCCACCTAATTAGGCAATTATGTTTTGTCTATTAGAAAGAGTAGTAACTTAAAAAAGATTTTAATAAATAGTTTAGAAACAAAATATATCAATAGAGATGAAAAGATTAATTGTAGGTGTATTGTTGGCAGGAGTTGTAATGGGTTTCACTTCTTGTTCTTCTTCGCTTAAATCTATGCAAAAGAAGCACAATACTGTTCGTTATCAAATATCTCCTAATCCTATGGAGACAACAGGAGATAAAGTCATAGTAACTATTAACGGAAATATTCCACAAAGTTATTTCAAAAAAGACGCAGTTATGTATCTTCAACCAGTGCTTACATGGGAGACGGGCGAAGTAATACTCTCGCCAATGAACCTAAAAGGTGAGAAGGTAGATGGTAACGGCAAGACGATAGAGAAGAAATCTGGCGGAAGATTTATGTATCGTGACACAGTAGCATATAGACAAGGTATGGAGAGTGCAGTACTTACCTTAAACCCTGTTGCATACACAAGCAAATCAGTTAATGAGGCTAACGCAACTCGTTCTGAGGCGTTGGAAAATACTAATGCTATAGAATTAGGTAATGTTAAGATAGCACAAGGTATTAACTCTACTTCTAACCGTGTAGATATCAAAGGCGATATGTCTATGGCTACGGCAAATTATACAGTAGCCAGTGACGAGTTAATGAAAGCCGATGTATATTTTACAGTTAATATGTCAGACTTAAATTGGAATAACGCCTTGAATAAAAAACAAGAGACAAAGCGTAGTATCAACAATATGAAGTCTTATATTATCAATAATCAAGTACCAAAACAAATCTATGTAAATGCTTGGGCTTCTCCTGAGGGTGAAGAGTCTTACAATATAGGACTATCTAAGAAGAGAGCAGAAACTACTGTTAATTTGGTTAATAGTATGTTGGACGAGGCATTGAAAGAAAGAGCAAAGGCAGAGAATATTAAATCTTCTGACGTTGATAAATATGTTTCGGACATTAAGAAAGATGTTGTAATAACTACTAACGCAAGAGGTGAGGATTGGGATAATTTCATAAAACTTGTAGAAGGTTCTTCTTTGCAAGAAAAGAATACCGTAGTAAATGTTGTAAAATCTCAACCAGATAGAGTACGTAGAGAGCAAGAGATTAGAAATATGAGCGTTGTATTTCGTCAAATAGAGGAGGATATACTTCCTACCCTAAGAAGAGGAGAGATTGCTTTCAACTTTACAGGCGTTCAAAAGACAGATCAAGAGTTGGCTAAGATGGCTCTAACTAATCCTGATAATTTGACTTACGATGAGTTGATGTATGCTGCATCTTTATCACACAATTACGCAGTTAAATTACAGATATATCAAACCGTTACAGAGCGTTTCCCTTCTCAATGGGAGGGTTGGAACAATGCAGGAGCAACTGCACTTTATCTTAATCAATTAGATGATGCTAAGATGTACTTAGAAACAGCCTACAAATTATCTCCTGATAATGGACAAATAGAGAATAACTTGGCTTTGTTACAATTAGCTCTAAAAGATAACGATGCTGCAAGTAGATACATAGAGTTGGCAAAAGAACATGGTTGTGAACAATCTTCTGCAAATTCTGCAATAGTTTCTATCAAACAAGGTGATTATGAGGCAGCAGCCGAGCAGTTGGAGGACAGAAAATGTACATACAACTTGGCTTTGATACAATTATTGACTGGCAACACAGGTAACGCTATCCGTACATTAGATTGTTGTGTAGACCAAACAAGCGAGGTTAATTATTTGAGAGCAGTTTGCTACGCACGTTTAGACGATGTTCCAGGTTTGATAAAGAATCTAAAGGCAGCATGTGAGATGGAGCCAGCATATAAATATCAAGCAAAGAACGATGTTGAGTTCAAACGTTATCAATCACAAGTAGAATTCCAAAACATAGTTAATAACTAATAGTTAAAAGAGAATCTTTTCATAATTTTTAAGAATTTTTGAATTATTTGAGAGTGTAGTCTTTGGATTACACTCTTTTTTTGTGCAGTCTTAGTTTTCACCGCCATCCTTTCTTAGAATTCTGCCGCCACCCCGTAGAATCTCACCATCTCTCCTTAGAATTCTATTGCCACTCCTTAGTCTCTCATTGCCACTCGCCATATTATTTTTGCCACTCCTTACTTTATCACAAAAAAATGGGATTTTTTCACCAAAAAAATGGGATTTTTCTGGTAAAAAAATGGGATTTTTTTGGTAAAAAAATGGGATTTTTTTGAAATAATATGAGGAGTGGCAAAAATAATATGAGGAGTGGCAACGAAATGGTAAAGGGTGGCAAAAGTTTTCTCACTAAATAGGAAAAAAGATGGGCTAATTGGGTAAAAAGATTGGTTTATTAAGTAAGAAGATGGGTTCATTAGTAAAAAAGTGAGGGAGTTTGGGGGGATTATGTGTGGATTTTGGAGAATTATGTGTGAATTTTTGAGGATTATGTGTGGATTGTTGAGGATTATGTGTGGATTGTTGAGGATTATGTGTGGATTTTGGTGAATCATGAGAGGATTTGGGAGAATTATGTGGGAATTTGGGTGAGAAATAGGGCGAATTAAGAGGAAAAAATGGCGTCTTTATCAAAATAGTACCATAAAATATTCGGATAAAGACGCAAAATAATGGTTTTTTGAGTGATTTTGTGGTTATAGAGAAGGGACATTGTAGAATAAATACTGAATGTTGAGGTATGCAGCAGACAAAATATGCGGCAAATCCTCATTCTTGATCCATTCTAACTTCTGAATACCCTCTTCTGTCTGCGGAATAAGTCTCTCGGTCGATGGACAAGTCATTCTATACCAATAAGTACGCTTGATTTCTCTTCTGCCGTGCATGGAATATGTGTGAAAAGTAGAAAAAACATAGTCCTTAACCTCTAAATGTGTCATTCCACACTCTTCAAGTACCTCTCTTTTAGCAGTTTGTTCGATTTGCTCGCCTTCTTCCCAATGGCCTTTCGGCAAATCCCACATATTGTTGCGAAACATAAACAGATGTTCGCCTTTTTCGTTGGTAACAACTCCACCAGCAGCCTTAACAAAATAAAAAGATGCGGTAACCTTCTCAAAAACAACGTCTATATCTTTGTTTTCGGTAAGAATAATGTAGTTTTGAGGGTTCTTATCATTGAAAAGTTTATCAAAATCGAAGGATTCTAAGACCTGGTCGGTGGCTTTTATTATCTCACAATTTTCAAAAAAAACATTCTTTTCAATGCTTTTTGTTATCAAAATCTTATTGTGTTTGTTAAATATTGCGTAACTTTGCATAATTATTTTAAGTTTAAAAAATATTTTCTACAACAATGAATAAAGAAAAGCAAATAGAGGTAGCACGTTGTCTATTAGACATTAAGGCTGTAAAACTTTCGCCCGCAAATCCTTTTACTTGGGCTTCGGGAAGACTTTCACCCATATACTGCGATAACCGTCTAACACTTTCTTATCCGAAGGTAAGAACGTTAATCAAAGAGCAATTAGTATGTTTGGTAAAAGAAATTTGTCCAGATGTAGATGTTATAGCAGGCGTTGCAACGGGCGGAATAGCACAGGGAGCGTTAGTTGCACAAGAATTAGATAAGCCATACGTTTATGTTCGTTCGGAGGCAAAGTCGCACGGAATGAAAAACAGAATAGAAGGTATGGTAAAGCCAGGTCAAACGGTTATGGTAATAGAGGATTTGATCTCAACAGGTAAGAGTTCTTTGTTAGCCGTTGAGGCATTAAGAGAGGCTGGTTGCAAGGTTGTTGGAATGGCTGCAATATTTACTTACGAATTGGACGTAGCAAAAGAGAATTTTGCAAAAGAAGACGTACATTTGGAGACAATAACTAATTATACTACCTTGATAGACACTGCTATAAAGGCAGATTATGTAACTAAGGAAGATTTTGCTACTTTGCAGCAGTGGAGACAAAATCCTGAGAAATGGTCTGAGGATAGAATGTAGGAAAGAATAGATATGAAGCAAATAAAGTCGAAAACTGTTTCATTGAATAGAAGCGTAGAGGAGGTGTTTTATCTTTTGAGCGATTTTACTCATTTAGGTACTATGCCAAATGATAAGATTCAGAATTTTAAATCTACGTATGATACTTGTTCTTTTAGCGTCAATGGAATGGCTGATATAGAGTTGGAGATAAAAGAACGTAAGCCTTTTGAATACATAACTATCGGTAGTGGCAAAGAAATAATGGGGGGATTTAATTTCCTTATCAATCTTGTCTTTGATAAGACTGACGAGAGGACTTGTAACCTTACTGCCGAGGCAAGTATAGACGGCAATATGGTTATGCTAATGATGATCAAAAAGCAAATACAACAAGGCTTGGATATGCTAATGGAAGGTATTCAAAAGTCTATTAATTCGCAGACGATATGAAAAAGTTTTGCACTCTCCTTATTCTAATGTTTTCTTTTTGTTTGGCATCTGCTCAACAAGAGAACCTATTGGATTTTGATCAGTGCAAAGACGAAGTAAGTAAGAAATTACAAAACAAATATGACAAAGCCGTTGATTATTTCTACAAAAGGAAATATCAACAGGCTTCTTTGTTGCTTACAGAGATAATAAAAGAGAACGAAGATTTCGCCTCGCCGTATTTTCTAATGGGAATGATTGGAGTAAGTAAGGATAACACAAAAATGATTATGAAATACTTCCCATTAGTAAAGGAGAAATGTCCAGAATTTTCGCACCCACTCCTATATTATTATATGGGGCAGATAGATTATACGGAGGAAAGATACAAAGAAGCGTCAGCAGATTTCGAAAAATTCCTAACATTAACCGATCAAGACAATAGATACGATTCTTTGCAGAATATAGCAATCAATTATATAGATTGGAGCGATTTTCTTAAACAGACAATGAGTAATAAAGTAAAGTTCGAACCAAAGAAAATAAGTTTCTTGGCAAAGAATAAGAACTATTTTGAACCTTTTATTACTTGGGATAAAAATGAAATATATTTCATTCGAGAAGAAATAAAAAGAGACACTAATTATGACTCTTTCACTTCCGAGATAAGCACAACGACTAACAGATATTTGGAAAGAAGTATATTAGATTCGACAGGCTTCTACGATAGAGGGTTTATCTTGGACGAACCTTTTAATACGAGTTTTCCATTGTCGGGAGTTAGTGTAACGGCAGATAACAACTATTTGTTTTTCTCTGTAAAGAACTCTACAAAGGATAATAACACTTGGGATATATATTATTGTGAGCGAATAGAAGACTATTTTTCTAACGCCAAACCACTAAATATTAACACAGAAGCGTACGATGAGTTCTCGCCTTCTATAAGTGCTGACGGCAATACTTTGTATTTTGTTAGCAATAGACAAGGTAGTAAAGGTATGTACGATATTTGGCGGAGCAAACGTACAGGTAAGGACACTTGGAGCGAAGCCGAGAATCTTGGACGTAATGTTAATACCTTTGGCAGCGAGACTTATCCGTTTATTGCGGCAGATAACAAACATCTTTACTTTCTTTCTAACGGCAAAAAGACATTGGGAGGGAGTGATATCTTTGTTTATGATATAGAAAAGGATACTCCTGCCGAGAATATTGGTTATCCGATTAATACAGAGTCAAACGAAAGGCCTATTGGCGTATGTTTGGACGGCAAGACGGCATATTCTACCATTAAGAACACAGATAACAAATTCTATGAGATTAATCTTTTTGATTTGGACGATAGATGCGTAGCAGAAAAGAGAATACTTATTAATGGTAAGATGAATAAGCAACTTTATGGCGATGTTTCTCTGACGCTTATGTGCGTAAATGATAATAAGACGACTTCTTATTATATTTCTGACTCACATCCGAATTTTACTTTCGTTATCGAGGAAAACAAAGACTATGTCTGTTTCTTAGATCAAAAAGGTTATATGTTTTATGCTACCAAAGTAAATAGCAAGACTACTGATTTGGTGGTTAATCAAACACCTTTGCAAGCAGGTATGTCAGTGGATTTGGAGGGAATTAGTTTCGATGAGAGTGGAATCAACTTCGATGAGATTTCTCAGTTAATTTTGGATAATTTTGTCTCATTTTTGCAATCTTCGGCGTTACTTCGTATAGATATCAAGGCAAATAAGAAAATGGGTGAGGCACTAAGGAATTATCTTCTTAAAAGTGGAATAAGAGAGGATAGACTTTCTTTTACTATAAGCAACAAAGACGTAATCACATATACAATTAAATAACACAAAATCAATAAAAAATATGAAAAAGATAGGATTCTTAAAAGTAACTTTATTATCTATTGTGGTCTTTTGTTTTTCTTTTTCGGCAAAAGCACAGGACTATTTACCCGAGGGTAGAGTTATAACTCAGCAAGAGCAAGAACCAGAAACGGATGCTAATATTCTTAAAGCCGTTGCAGATTGGCAAGACTTGAAATTCGGATTCTTTATGCATTGGGGTATGTATGCTCAAGCACAAGTCGTAGAGTCTTGGTCTATCTGTAACGAAGAGTGGATAGATAGAAAAGGTCAGCCATACGAGAAGTACAAAAATTGGTATTTTGACCTAAATAAGACCTTCAATCCTAAACAATTCAACCCTACAAAGTGGGCAGAAACGGCTAAGAAGGCAGGTATGAAATATGTTGTCTTTACTACCAAACATCATGACGGATTTTGTATGTACGACACCAAACTAACTGACTATAAGATAACCGACAAATCTTCTCCTTTCGGTAGAGAGGACGGTAGAGACGTTACAGGAGAGGTTATAAAGGCGTTTAGAGACAAAGGTTTCTCGATTGGTTTGTATTTTTCCAAAGCCGATTGGCATAATCAAGATTATTGGTCAGATCAATGGGCGACTCCAGATCGTAATGTTAATTATAATATCCCTAAACATAAAGATATGTGGCAACGATTCTGTGATTTCACCTACGGACAAATCAAAGAACTTACTCATAACTATGGCAAGATAGATATACTTTGGTTAGACGGTGGTTGGATTCGTCCAGAGTGGAGCGTAAAACCAGGAAGCGATGAGGAGACTTGGCTTGGTGCTTACAAACGTATTCAAGATATTGATATGCCTAAGATTGCTAAGATGGCAAGAGAGAATAATCCGTCTATGATTATAGTAAATAGAAGCGTAGGTGGTCAATTTGAGAACTATCGCACACCAGAGAAGGCAATACCTGACGAACCTTTGGATTACCCTTGGGAAACTTGTATGACGATGGGCGATTCTTGGTCGTACGTTGCTAATGATAATTATAAATCTACTAATACCCTTATACACATGTTGGTAGATGTTGTCTGCAAGGGTGGAAACTTCCTTTTGAATGTAGGACCTGACGAACAAGGTAACCTTCCTGTTGCAGCAACCAGTAGAATGGACTCAATAGGTAAATGGATGGATATCAATGGTAAGGCAATCTATTCTACCAAACCTATTGCTCCATACAAACAAGACGGTATCTGCTACACACAAGGCAAGAATGGTCAGATCTATGCTATAATCCTAATAGACGACACTACTGCTTTGCGTACCAAATACAATATTCCGCAGTTTAAGGGTTTGAAAAAAGGTAAGAAAACTATACTTGGCAGTACTAATAAAGCAAAATTAGAGGTTAGTGCTAAATCTAATAAATTGATCTTAACGGATAAATTTATTAAGACTAATAAAGAGAAAAACGCTATCGTTGTAGAGTTATAAACGTGTTAAGAATATTCTTTTAATAGTTTCTGTTATAGAGAATATCTAACATAAAAGACGATTAAGGCAAGTAATTAATAGGTTTGATTACTTGTCTTTTTGTTTTATTCTTTCGAACCCCGAAAATAATATTTGATTTTATTTGGATAATATCTGATTTTATCAAAATATTATTTGATTTTATTTGAATAATATTTGATTTTATTTTGATAGAATGTGATTTTGTTTCAAGGGGTGCTTATCTATTCTCCAAAAGATAACCTAATTTGA
>CAVAII010000080.1:0-7089 GCA_963588535.1 Erysipelotrichaceae bacterium
GATAATGTGCGTACGAATAATGTAATGGTTTGGGACGTAACTGAGTCTAATGATGTTAAAGAGATAGAATATACGGCATTAAGTGATAATACTTTGGAGTTCGTTTTGCCTTCTGATACGATTAGAGATATAGCAGTTTTGGCAAATTACTCTTTTCCTTCGCCTACTTTGGAAGATACGGTAGAGAATCAAAACCTACATGGAATAGATTCTTCGGAATTTATCATCATAACTCATCCTAAATTTATTTCTCAGGCAGAAAGATTAGCAGAGATTCATAGAAAATATGATAATATCAAAGTTAGTGTTGTTCAATTGCAGGAAGTTTTCAATGAGTTCTCTTCTGGTACTAAGGATTTCTTGGCTATAAGAGAGTTTATCGCAATGGTTTATAACAAGACTAATGGACAATATCCTAAGAATGTGCTTTTGTTCGGCGATGGAACGTATGACAATAAGAATATTTTGGGCTATGATAATAATTACATACCTACATATCAAAGCGTAGGAAATAGTGTAACGAGTGATAATAATTTTACTTCTGATGATGTTCTTGCAGCCTTTGGAGAGAGTTCTACTAATAATACATTAGATACACTATTTGTTGGTATTGGTAGAATACCTGTTCAGGACACTAATCAGGCGAATATTGTCGTAGACAAATGTGAGAGATATATAACCAAATCGGATATCTTGGCAGGAGAATTTGGTGATTGGCGTAATGCAGTTCTTTTGACAAGTGATGATATGGACGAATTGTATGAGAAATATTTTAGAGATAATGCCGAGCATATTTTCTACCAAATAGAAGAGAGTAATCCTGGATTAAACGTTCAGAAAGTTTATGAAGATGCCTACAAAGAATACAATTCTTCCTCTGGTTCTACATACCCTGACGCTTCTAAGGCAGTAAATGAAAGAATGAATAAGGGTTGTTTGCTAATGAATTATTTAGGTCATGGTTCTCCTGATCATTTATCAAGTGAGCGTTTGATACAGATAACCGACATAAC
Organism: Erysipelotrichaceae bacterium; assembly: GCA_963588535.1. Taxonomy (GTDB): domain Bacteria; phylum Bacteroidota; class Bacteroidia; order Bacteroidales; family P3; genus Scybalousia_A. Next base: position 1,014 of record CAVAII010000080.1, read on the forward strand.
TTCATGGCAGAATTATAATAAGTTATGCTTAATGATTACCTCGACTTGTGAGTTCAATCGTTTTGATTTAGCAGATCAACAGTCAGCAGGGGAGTATGTTCTTTTAAGTGAGAATGGTGCCGGTATTGGTTTGATTGCTGCGGCAAGAAAGATTTCATCTAATGACCCTATTAATCGTGCGTTGTTTAGATTTGCGTTAGAAAAACAAAGCAATGGTAAGAATTATACCTTTGGGCAGATAATGCAGCAAGCAAAGAATTTGGTCAATACGGGTTATTATGGTAGTAGACTAACAACTGCCGAGCGTAGTATAACATTAATAGGAGACCCTGCTTTGAGATTATCCTTACCAGAATACGATGTAAATACTTTGGGAATAGAAGTAAAAGATCCAAATATTACTAATACCAAAAATAATAATGATACTATACGAGCATTATCTACAGTAACTGTTACAGGAGAGATAGTAGACAATAAAAAACAAAGAGTAGAGACGTTCAATGGTACTGTGCAAGTGTCGTTGTATGACAAGAAATCTGTTTATTATATGTTGAACAACTCTAGTTTGAGTATTAGTAAGGAAGATCTTGCATTTGAGCAACAGAATAATGTACTTCACAAAGGTACTGCAAAGGTTGAGAACGGATATTTTACTCATACATTCATAGTACCTAAGGATATTGCCTACAATTATGGTAATGGCAAATTGAGTTATTATGCTCAGTCGGATTCTACCGATGCTGCAGGGTATTACAAAGACTTTATTTTAGGAGGTATAGATACCAATAACGTAGATACAACGGTAGCAAGACCACAATTGAGATTATATTTGAATGATACCAATTTTGTGAGTGGAGGTATAAGCGATGAGAATCCTAAATTGTATGCCATAGTTTTTGATTCTCTTCCTATTAATACTGTTGGCTCTGGTTTGGGACATAATATAGTTGCTCGTTTGGATAATGCTGCTAATACATTTATTCTTAACGAATATTATGTTAGCAGTGAGGAAGATAAAAATATCGGATACATAACTTATCCTTTCGAAGACCTAACAGAAGGAGAACATACCCTAACTTTGAAAGTTTGGAATATATATAATCTTTCGGCAGAGAAGACAATCAAATTTACTGTTAAGAACTCCGAAGAGAAAGATTATCAAACAATTGCTTACCCTAATCCTTTCAAAGATGCTGTTGATATAGAACTTCGTTACAATCAACCACAAACTATTTCTTCTGCTTATATCAAAATATTTAATTCGCAAGGGGCAATTGTTAGTGAATTTGATATTTCGGACAAAATTGGTTCTTACACGGTTGGTCCTATACATTGGAATGCTACAACGCATGGAGGAACGAAAGTAAAGAAGGGTATCTATTTCTATAGCATAATCTTAGATACAAAAGATGGAGAAAAAATTGTGCGTGGTAACAAGATGATATGCGTAGATTAAGCAAAAAAATGATTTTAGAAAATAATAAAATATAAAGTATAACGTTTTAGAGGTTAAGATAAAAAAATTAAACAATCATGAAAATAAGTGAAAAGGTAATAATTATCGCAATATTAAGCGTTGTGTCAGTATGTGGTTTTGCTCAAACAAGTCCAAGTATTATTGACGAAGAAAGTTATCAATCTGCGATATTAAGACAAAGTCTGAGTGATAGGACAAATATAATTTCTACGGCTGTTCCTTTATTAACCATAACTCCAGATTCAAGGGCAGCAGGTATGGGAGATGTTGGTGTTGCTACAACTCCAGATGCTAATTCTAATCACTGGAATGCTGCTAAGTTGGCATTTGCTGATAAGAAAATATCTGCTTCTTTTACCTATTCTCCTTGGTTAAGAGATATAGTAGGAGATATAGACCTTGCATATTTGGCAGGATATTACAAATTAGACGCTAAGAGTGCGATAGGTTTTTCATTAACTTATTTTTCTTTGGGGAATATACAATTTACAGACCAACAAGGTTCTTCTTTGGGTATATATAGTCCTAATGAGTTTGCTATAGATTTGTCTTATTCTATGAAACTTAACGAGAATTTATCTGCTTCTGTAACGGGTAGATATATTCGTTCGGATTTGACGCAAGGACAAAATATAGGTACGACCTCTACACGCGCTGGTAACGCAGTTGCTGCCGATTTGGGTTTGTATTATCAAAAAGATATCGCAGCTGAGAAACCTCAACAAATGGCATTTGGTTTGCAAATCTCTAATTTAGGTAATAAGATGTCTTATTCTAATGATGATGTAGAGTCGAGTTTCTTACCTACTAATTTGCGTATAGGAGGTAGATATACCTATAATATAGACCAATTCAATAAGTTTTCTTTTATGTTAGATTTGAATAAACTTTTGGTACCAACACCTCCTTATAGGAATGATAACGATAGCATAATAGCAGGTAGAGAGGACAATGTAAATGTTGTAAAGGGAATATTCCAATCATTTTATGATGCGCCAGATGGTTTCTCAGAAGAATTGAAAGAGATAATGGTTTCCATAGGTGGAGAATATTGGTATAATGATATGTTAGCAGTTCGTGCTGGTTATTTCTATGAAAATGAGAAGAAAGGTGATAGACAATATATCACTATGGGTTTAGGTTTGAAATATAATTCTTTGGGAGTTGAGGTTGCTTATCTTGTACCTACCACATCTCATAATACCAATCCATTGAAGAATACTTTGCGAGTTTCATTGTCATTCGATTTTTAGTATTCTACTCGTCCAACTATCTTGTTGAAGTATTCAAAGATAAGCGAAACGTATGAAAATGAAAGTCGGCATAGGGTATGATGTTCATAGGTTAGAAACTGGTAAGAAGTTATACTTAGGAGGAATAGAAATCTTTGATTCTCCTGTTGGTGCTGTTGGGCATTCGGATGCAGATTGTTTGATACATTCTATAATAGATGCTTTGTTAGGGGCGTCTAATCTAAGAGATATAGGTTTTCAATACCCTGATACTGATGATAAGTATAAGGGTATTGATAGCAAAGAATTATTAAAGGATACTTTTTCAAAAATCACAGACAAAGGATATACGATAGAAAATATAGATTCCATAATTTGTTTGCAAAAGCCAAAGATTAGTCAATTCATTCCCCAAATGCAACAGACTATAGCAAATATACTTCATTTGGATACAGAGGATTTGACAATTAAGGCAACCACAACCGAAAAGTTAGGATTTGTTGGTACGCAAGAAGGAATAGCAACATATAGTGTGTGTCTTTTGAAAAAAATGTAGAAAAAATGTAACCTTATTCTTAAATAATAAGTATAAGGAATAGAGATAGAAAAAAGACTGAAAAGTTAGTATTTAATAATATTTGATAAAAAAAATTAATATTTTTAGTGCTATGTTAGTTTTTTTTTGTAATATTGCAAATTGAAATGTAGAACGAATAAATAAAAAATAAATAGAACGTATGTCTTTATTATCTATAATGAAAAAGAAAGTATTTTGGTCACTAATAGTGTGCATAGCAATAACATACAATTCGAATGTTAAGGCACAAGACCCGCATTTTTCTCAATTCTTTGCCAATCCTATATATACCAATCCGGCTTTTGCAGGCTCTGCAGTTTGCCCAAGAGTAGGTATTAGTTATAGAGATCAATGGCCTTCTTTGGGAGCATTTAAGACTTTTTCGGCTGCATACGACCAATACTTTGATGCTATATCTGGTGGTATAGGAGTTTATATTATGAGCGATAAGCAAAGTGATTTTTATAGAGTTAATTCTGCTGAATTAATCTACTCTTTGCGTTTAAGACTCAATAGGGATATAACCTTGAATCTTGCTGTTCAAGCAGACATAACGAATCATTCTTTGGATTGGGATCAATTAATTTTCCCTGATATGATAGATACTCGTTATGGACATATCTATAATACAACTTTGGCACAAAGGCCAGACGAGACTTCTAAGACTTATTTCGATGTAGGTGCCGGTGCTGTTATATTCTCAGAAAACTGGTATGCTGGTATTGCAGCAGTTAATTTGTTAAGACCAGACGAAGGATTTATTTCTTACAATCGTCTTCCTATCAAATTTACTGTTAATGCCGGTATGAAGTTTAATCTTAGACGTGATACCAGAAGAACAAACGCTTTCTTCGGTCAGCCAATTATCTCGCCTAACATTATTTATCAACACCAAGGCAAATTCAATACCTTGAATTATGGTGCATACTTAGATTGGAGTCCATTTATCTTTGGTGCATGGTTCCGTCAGTCTATGTCTTTCCAAAATAGAGATGCCATAGTTCTATTGTTCGGTATAGAGTGGAATAATTACAAGATAGGATATAGTTATGATATTACAGTATCTTCTCTATCGAATGTTTCTGGTGGAGCACACGAGATTTCGTTGGGAGCCAAATTCCCTTGCCCTCAAAAACATAAGAAGATAAGAGCAATAAAATGTCCATCTTTCTAACATAAAATTGAAACAAAAAGAATATTTTTGCGTACAAGTAATTAAGAATAAAAAAAGAATAATAATATGAAAACCGTAGTATTGTTAAGTAGAGTTGTATTGAGCGTTTTGATTGTGTCACTATTTGTAGGTTGTGGCAACAAGAACAAATCCGCTAAGACAGGTTGGAATTACGATGACTCCAAGTGGGGAGGATTCGAATCCGCAAAGAACACCGAGATGGCTACCCCTCCAGGTATGGTATTTATAGAGGGTGGTGCATTTGTTATGGGTAGAACTACCGATAACGTTAAGTACGAATGGGATAATCAACCTCGTAAGGTAACTGTTTCATCTTTCTATATGGATGAGTGTGAGGTTACAAACCAAGATTATAGAGAGTATCTATATTGGTTGAATAGAGTTTATGTAGATTACCCAGAGTATTGTGAGAAACAATTACCTGATACTTTGGTTTGGCGTACAAAACTTACATACAACGAGCCTATGGTTGACTACTATTTCCGTCACCCTGCTTGGGCTAACTATCCTGTTGTTGGAGTTAACTGGGTGCAGGCTACAGACTATTGTGCTTGGAGAACAGATCGTTTGAACGAGAAATCATTAGTTGATGCTGGTGTGTTAGAGATAGACCCTGACCAAAGCAACGAGAATGTATTCACAACAGAGGCTTATCTAACAGGACAATACGAAGGTTATGTAAAGAAAGATCTAAAAGACTTGGATCCAAATAGCGAAGGAACAAGAAAAGTTAATATGGGCGATGGTATAATATTTCCTAAGTTTAGACTCCCGACTGAGGCTGAATGGGAATATGCTGCACTTGGTTTGATAGGTAACACAACCAAAGAAGGTCGTATCATAGAGAGAAAAATATATCCTTGGAATGGTCACGTTGTACGTACAGATCAAAAGAAATACTATGGTGAAATGCTTGCGAACTTCAAACGTTCAAGAGGTGATGGTATGGGCGTTGCAAGTGTGTTGAACGACCATTGGGAATATACCGCTCCTGTTAACTATTACTTCCCTAACGATTACGGTCTATATAATATGGCAGGTAACGTATCAGAATGGGTAATGGATGTTTATCGTCCTAATACTCATGCAGACGCAGGCGATATCAATCCTTTCCGTGGTAATGTCTATACAACCAAAGTATTGGACGAAGATGGTATGGTAGCCGAGAAAGACTCCTTAGGTCGTATACAATATAGAGAGGTTACAGTAGAAGACAACATCGGTAGAAGAAACTATAGACAAGCCGACAATATCAACTACCTTGACGGTGATTTGGCTTCTCAATTAGACCAAAGTGCTTGGGAAGAGAACAGCAAAGAATACGCAAAAGGCTCTGGTCTTAGCACAGGCGAAGAAGACGAAGAAGATATCACTGCTTCATCTGACGAAGAGGACGAGGAAGGTACTACTGCTAAGTCCATATCAAATGGTATGTACGAATATGGTAAGCACTCTTTGTTGAACGACAAGGCAAGAGTTGTCAAAGGAGGTTCTTGGAAAGATAGAGCATTGTACTTGTCTCCTGGCGAAAAGAGATATTTGGATCAAGCACAAAGTACAGATTGGATTGGTTTCCGTTGTGCAATGGATAGAGT
>CAVAII010000081.1:0-12252 GCA_963588535.1 Erysipelotrichaceae bacterium
ACGCCTCGGCGTTAGTCAAAGAACACCTCTTAGCAAACTCCGAGATAAAGACAACGATATATTCTATTTTGTTCACATCCTCTCTCATTTTATTCTCATTTTATCCCTACACTCCCCCTCCTACCTTATCCTTCCACCTTAACTACCCAACAACACCTTTCCACTATTCTATCCTATCACTAAAACACTCTTTACTTAGAATCACAAATAGGCTGTGCTAAAAAAAGATAAACACAGGGGAGGATTAAGGGTAAAAGGAAAAAGGAATAAATTAATCTTTCTCGGCAATTCTGATAACACGAGCAGGGACACCAACAGCAACGGCATAATCAGGAATATCATGCGTTACCACTGCACCGGCTCCTATCCTTGCGTGACGACCAATATAATGACAAGTAGATAAGATTATCGCCCTTGTTCCTACCACTGCACCCTCTTCTATAATCAATTCATTAGGGGTTATAATACTGCGAGGCTGACGATAGTCCGAATGAAATGCGTGCGTATGCGTCTCTATAACTACTCCGTTTGTTAATTGTACATTATCCTTTATTGTAACAGTTCCAGAATAATCGATAAATACATGCTTTGTCAAAAGAACATTCGCTCCAATACTTATTGTTCCCGATAAATAATGCTGTCGACTTATATTTACATCATTCTCTACAAGAAGGCCTCTGTCGGCGTTATAACGCTTCGTATAAGCCTTATTGCGTTTATCTCTTCTTTCCCCCCCCACTTCATATTTTACGTCGCTGTATTTGGCTAAAAACCTGCGATTCTGCATAAAGTCTTTTTGCCAAAGGTCTCGTTCTTTTCCTTTCTCAAGGTATCTGTTACCGATGATCTGTCGCTCTTCTTTCGTAAGAGAATAAAACTTTTCTGTCTTATATTGATTACTCCACATCTTGTAACGAAAGAAACAATAGAGTATATCAAAAAACAACCTCAACTTCGAAGGTGCTTTTGAATCTAATCGATGTATCTCCGAAGCGTGTTTTGCTCCATAAGAAACGACTTGTCTTATTCTTCTAATATTCATAACAACACTAATGTTCTATCTCTTTAACAACTTTTGCCGGCACTCCTACGGCAACAGAATAGTCTGGTATATCCTTTGTAACTACTGCCCCTGCACCAATGCGAGCATACTTACCAATATAATGACACGAATCTAAAATAATAACGTGAGTGCCTATAAATGCCCCTTTTGCAATCGTAAGTTTTGATGGTATATTAATATCTAATCCTTTTCTGTATGCCTCCAAGTCTCTGTGGTGTGATTCTATAGTAACACCGGCGGCAACCTTTACGTCATCCTCAATAACTACTTCGCCCGAATAATCTATAAAAGTATTCTTTGCTAATAATACATGTGAACCAATACTAATCGTTCCCGGTAGATGATGCTGTCGCGAAAGTTCTACTCCATATTCTATCATACAACCTTCGCCCATACCATATCTTTTTGTGTATGCTTTCTGCCTTGCTTCTCTCTTTCTTGCTGATGCCTCTATCTCGTATGGTCTCCACTTAGCCAAGAATGAACGATCGTCATAAAACTCTTTTACCCATTCCTCTCGCTTTGTATTCTTCTCAAAATATCGAAGTCCTACCTCTTTGCGTTGCTTAGGGTCAAGTTTCCAAAACGACTCTTTTAGGTATTGATTGCTCCAAATCTTATATCTATGATAACACTTTAATATATCAACAAAGATCCATAAACGTTTCTTACCCCCCCCCTACGGTACTAATTTGACCTGCGTGGAGCCAACCATATTCAACGATCTGTCTAATCCTTTTTGTATTCATAGTAGTTAAAATTATCGCTTAATTATACGCTTATTTTAGATTATAGACTATCTTAAAACTTAGTGGATAGGCACCCCCCCCCCCACGAATTTTTAAGCATCTCAAACATACTCCTTATCATATCGTCCATACTATATAAAGGTCTCCAATTAAGTACCTCCATTAAAGCAGTAGAGTCCATACCAATGCGAATATGGTTGTCCGACTCTTGACTTGTTATAACAACATCTTTCAAGTCATACTCTTCCTCTCCAATACATTTAACCTTATAAGCAATCTCTTCGATAGAGTTAACAATATTCGCCCCGAGGTTATAGGTTCTGTTCCAGTCTAAACTATCGGCTTTGTCTATCAAAAGATGTAACGCCGAGGCAACGTCTCTAACATCTATAAAGGAGCAATGCTGGTCGGGTGCAGTCAAATGAATAGATTTTCCGTCTATTGCGTTTTGCACAAAGATTCTTACAAAGCGTGCATTCTCACAGACACTACACAAACGTATATTCATATATTTTACTACCCCCCCCCAGAGCATAAGTTCGGTTACTACCTCCGAAGTATATTTACCAAAGGCGTACAAGTAATCGGGATCCAATACCGAATCTTCTTTCCATAATGGCTGCGTCCTTTTTCCGTACACACTTTGAGAAGAAATATTAACAAAGAACTTAACCTTTATCTCCGTCAATAATCTTATCAACTCTCTTTGATATGTAATCGACCCAACCAAAGCCGACCCATCACCACTACGAGCAAAGGCTGTATGCATACACACATCAAAGACAACGTCTCTATCCTTTGCCCATTCTCCAAACTCTTCTAACGTAAAGCACTTAACTCTACTCTCCTTTTTGTATCTCTCTACTATCTTTTCTTTATGTGTCGACAACAAAAACAGACTCCATTCCGTCTCTTTCAGTAACTTAATTATCAACTCTGTCGCCACCAATCCCCCCGCACCGGTTATTATAATGTTTTTCATAAGGTACTACTAATTTTGTTACAATATCTCACGCATATATCTTTACCTAAATCATCGAGAACAAATACATTTTCATTTATATATTGTATAGATGATTGGAGTTGCTCAATATCTTTACAAACAAGAACAAATCTCATAACTATTTGCCTTAATGTATTTCCTTGTCCAATAACAGCTCCTTCGTTATATCTACATTCTGCATCAACAATAGAATTACACTTGCTAATAACTTCTTTGAACCCTTTAATTTTTTCTATCTTGCCTCCACCAGAAACAAAGGACAGAACCGCACATTTTTTGCCATTCAAATAAGGGTCTTCTTTTAATGAATCATAATGTGAAACTTTACCACACAATGTCCACTCTACAATATTCTTCATATAATTAACTCTATTCACTATATTTAAGAATCTGTATGGAGCCTCCCCAGCACAACGCAAACCAGCCTCAAAAACAGCAAACTTATTAGATACCTTATTATAAAAGCACTGTACGAACATCGTTCCAACGTCTATTCCAAGTTTGCTAATTAAGTCTTTTAATTTATCATCTACTTTTTTGATATATTCATTAATGAATGTAGATGGATATAGACGAAGAATTGGTATCGACGTCGCCCCATTTTCTAATGTAACAGACAACCTATTATCTATTGCAGATAAAAATGATTGGTGATTAACTATTGTATAAGTTGCCGTAAATTCTTCACCTTCGAAAAACTCTTCTATAATTATTGTATTTGTAAGAGAATTATTTGCAGCCTCTAAAATTGCTTTTTCAATATCGTTTTCTGTACGACAGATTACAACACCCCTCGAAGAACTACTATCTGTTGGTTTAACAATCAAAGGATATTTTAATCTTTTGTAATCAACATTATTTGGAGAACCTATATAATATGTTTGGGGAGTAGGAACTCCTACATCTTGACATATTTTTCTAAATAATCCTTTATTCTCTACTATCTCCCATTGCTCCTTGTTAAAATAAAATGGCAAATGAAAATAGGAGGATAATATCTCTGCTTGACGAAGATTAAATTCACTTACACCAGCTAAAACGCAATCAATTTTCTTTTCTACTATTAACGATTTTAATGCCTCTGTGTCTGCTGTACTAATCAAAACACTTTCATCTGCATATTGTTTCGCAATTGATTTCTCTAGTGGATAGTAATCGGCTACAATCGTATACGCTCCTAATTCCTTAGCATATTCTACAATATCGACAGAACCGACATTTGAACCTAAAATCAACAATTTCTTTTTAGCCATAAATATTAGTCTTCGTTAGTTTTTTATATAAATACAATTTCTGTTTACCTTACCTTCACTTTCAGCCATGAGCGGACGTTTTGGAGGTGGTTGTTGAGGTCTTGTTCGGTAGGGAAGTTAAGGACGAGGGTACCGATGGCGTCGTTAGCACCGTTGAAGGGGCGGACGTGGTCGCCGGGTTGTACCCAGAGGTCTGTTTGGACTACGTTAGGTTGGAGGGCTGGGTCGATCTCTAAGCCGGAGAAGAGGCCTTCTTGGTCGGCGTGGAGGATAAGCTCTGCCCAGTGTCCGTTATACGGCTGCGGTTGGAGTGTTGGTGTCTCGCCTACGGAGGCTTGTAGAGCGGCTCGGATAAGGTCTACGCCGGTGGCGAAGCGGATCATCTCTGATAGGCGGTTGCCGCCGCCACGAGGGGACACCTCCATTATATAAGGTTTGTTATCTGTGCCGATACGTGTCTCGACGTTATAGACGGATGTCTGCATGTTAAGCAGGGTAAGGAGTCGTTGTAGCTCAGACTGCAAGTAGTGCTGCTCCTGCATATTCATGGACGAAGGCCATGAAAATGCAGCGGGCGTGTACACCCCCGCTGCATTTTCATCGAATCGTTGGGAGGAGAAAGAGGTGAAGATTAGTTCGCCGTTAAGGGAGAAGCAGTCTGAGTCGGAGGAGAAACCTTTCTTCTCTATAAAGTCTTCTATTATGAAGGTATTGCTAAGCGAGTTGTCGAGGGCGTGGGAGATGGCTTGTGGAAGTTCTTGTAGGGTGTCTACTCTGGTAACGCCTTTGCTACCGGCAGAGTCGGTAGGTTTGACGATAAGAGGGTAAGAGAAACGTGGGGAGTCTTGTAGGGCGTCCGAGAGGGATGAGTAGCTTTTTGCCTTAGGGACGTTGAAGTGGTTGTCGGTAAGGAATTGGCGGAACTTGCCTTTGTTTTGGAGTATCTCTACGGAGTGTAGGGGGCCGAACATAGGCAAGGACATCTCTTGTTGGACGTAAGCGGCTGAGACTACGCCTGGGTCTACTGCGAAGGACATTATACCGTCTATATGTTTTTCTTTGGCTACTTGTAGTACTTTTTCTTTGTCTATGATGCTGACGTTAGCGTACTCGTCCGAGTATTTATGGGCGATGTTGTTAGGCAGGTAGTCGGCAGTTATGACGTAGTAGCCGAGTTTGTGTGCTGATTCTATAAGGGGTAACAGGTATCTTAGACCACCTAAAAGCATTATCTTCTTTTGCATCTGTTTGTCCTCCTATGCTGCTTTTGAGTGTAAGACTGACAGAGGACTTAGAGAAAATAGCGTATAGAAGTCTCTTATATATAGGTAGTTATACCCCCCCCCAGGAATTTTTGTTAATTGTACTTGTATAAGGTCTTCGATATGAGCGGTGGCTTGGAGCATCTGTTCTTGGTTATCGAAACGAAGGAATACGATGCCTACGGCTTTGCCGGCTCCGTCGAAGGACTCTATTGGGTCGCCAGGTTGTTTGTAAAGGACTTGGCGATAGATGTGCGACTGGATATTGTCGGAGTAATTGATAGCGGAGAAAGAGCCATTTTGGTAGCTGTGAAGGACGTAAGTCATATAGCAGTTAGTAGGAGTTTGAGGGTTAAGCTGTGGTTCTTGTCCCATAGCGGCTTGGACGTTGGCTTGGACTAAGTCTACGCCGAAGGCGTCAGAGAGTTGTATAGGTATCATATTACCACCGGCACGAGGTCCGAGTTCAAGGAAATGGACGTTGTCCTCTTGGTCAAGGATTATCTCTATATTCATCTCACCGAATTGGATGTTAAGGGAAGAGATAAGGCGTTGAAGTTCTTGGTGTACGTTATTGGTCTGTTTGGTGTTTAGGCCTGAGGGTTTTTTTTCCCCTATGGGAACGAGTCCACGGCCTTTTTCGCCACGCAGACAAGACATTTCACCAAAAAGGGTGATTTTGCCGTCCCAGACAAAGATATCGCCTCCTATGACTTCTGGAAAACCACGTTGAATAAACTCTTCTATTATTAGTATCTTGTTACGGCTATAAGTGTTAGCATAGTCGATAGCTTGTTGTAGGTCGGTAAGTGTCTCTAACTTGGTTACGCCTTTGCTTCCCGAGGAGTCGGTTGGTTTGACTATTATAGGGAAGGAGAAGTGTTGGATATGCTGTTTTACTGTAGTTATATCCTGTTGAGCGTTGAAGGAGTAGTGTTGAGGGCAGGCGAAGTTGTTTTGTTGTAGAAACTGTCTGAACTTATGTTTTACGCCGAGTATCTCGACCGATGCGGAGGGATTGGTTGGTAATGACAATCTCTCTGCGACGATAGCGGCCGGCAGTGCGGCAGGGTCGGAGGCGTAGGCGAGGATACCGTCTACTTGTTCTTGTTTGGCTATTTGGTATACTGCTTCGACGTCGGTTGTACTAGTGGGATAGTATTTATCGGCAATGTACTGGCCGGGGTTGTCGGGCAGGTAGTCGCATAGGACGGCATAGTAGCCCAACTGTTTAGCCGTCTTGATGGCTACTAACTGTTGGAAAGAACCGCCTAACAACAATATCTTTTTCATTTTGGTTAAGAATGTTTTTTAAGTTATTCTCTTGTTTTGTTTTCTTTTGTGATGTGAGGGGTAATTTTGGGGGTAGTAGGTTTTATCGGAATAAAGTTAGAAGTTATCGGAATAAAATCAGTAAAGAATTTGATAAAATCAGTAATTATTCTGATAAAATCAGTAAAGAATTGGATAAAATCAGTAGTTATTTGGAGGGGAAGGGAAGGTTATTTCACGATGCAGTCTAAGACCCTTGCGATATCGCTATCGGTTAGGAGGTGATGCATAGGAAGGCAGATGACTTGTTCTGCCATCTTGTGAGCATTAGGGAGGTTGTCTGGGTTAGCACTCTCTAAGCCACGATAGGTAGAGAAGGTGCTGATAAGAGGGTAGAAATATCTACGGCCGAGGACGTTTCTCTCACGCATCTTGAAGTATAGTTCGTCACGTGTTTGTCCGTATTTGTCTTTGTCTACAAAGATTGGGAAGTAAGCGTAGTTATGGCGGACGCCTGGCATATCGTCGAAGAAGGATATACCCTCTACTGAACGCAACGCTTGGCGGTATTTGATGGCTACTTGGTGTCTGTTCTCGATGGCTTGGTCTACCTGTTTAAGGTTTAGTAAGCCGTAGGCGGCACGTACTTCGTCCATCTTGGAGTTGATACCTGGGGCTACGACAGTGGTCTCACCGGCGAAGCCGAAGTTTTTGAGGTAGTCGATATGTTTCTTAGTCTTCTCGTCGTGCATTACTAAGGCACCGCCTTCGATGGTATTGAAGACCTTAGTAGCGTGGAAAGAGAGGGTAGACATATCGCCGGCGTTAAGGATGCTCTTGTCGTTGACTCTTACGCCGAAGGCGTGGGCAGCGTCATAGAGGACTTTAAGGCCGTATCTGTCGGCTATGGTCTGTATGGCGTCTGTGTCGCAAGGTTTGCCATAGACGTGAACGGGGAGTATGGCGGTAGTCTTAGGGGTTATGGCGGCTTCTATCTTGTTAGGGTCCATATCGCCGGTAGCGGGGTCGATGTCCACGAATACAGGCTTGATACCATTCCACCAAAGGGCGTGAGTGGTAGCAACGAAGCTGTACGGGGTGGTGATTACTTCGCCTGTTATCCTCATTGCTTGCAAGGAGGTGATTAGGGGAAGGGTACCGTTAGTAAAAAGACTAACGAAAGGCACACCGAGATATTGAGCTAATTGTGTTTCGAACTCACGGTGAAAGCTTCCGTTGTTGGTTATCCATTTGCTATCCCATATCTGACGCATAAGGGCGGTTAGGTCCTCAAGGTTAGGTAATAATGGGGAAGTAACTGTTATTTGTTGATTATCCATTTTTGTTATGATGTTTAATGGTTATTTTTTTGGTTTATATTCTTTGTTTAATATTTAGAGGTCTCTAAACGTTGGCTCCAACGTTGTATAAGGGAGTCGTATTTGGACATTAGAGGTCTCTCTATTAGTTTTATTCTCAAATAGTCTAAGAACGCACATACACAGAATACGACAATGACGGATAGGACGGCGTGCAAGATGAAGTAGTCTGTTTGGAACCACTGAGTATTTTGTAAGGTGTCTTTCCAGAGCCATTGACGCATAGCGTTGCTGTTGGCGTGGATAAGGAGGACGCCGAAGGTAGTGGCAGCGATGGTGTTGATTAGTTTGCTTTGTTTGATCTTAATGTTTTTGAACCACATAAACGAGCAGACGGATACGAGGACTGCCATAGGGGCGTTGCTATCTACGAGGAAGGACCAAAGGAAACCTTTGTGAGTTAGTAGCATGTAGGCGGCACTTAGGGATAGGGAGGCTAAGATAGTTAGGAAGGTAGATAGGATCCAAAATCTTGTGTCTTTGTCTTTTTTCAAAGGGTATAGACGTAAGTATGAGGCAATGAAATAAAGCACTATGAACCAAGAGACGTAGTTATAAGATACGTGTATGCCGGGTAGGAAGTATAGGAAAGAGTAGATAAATAGACTTAGAGCAAGGAGGCGTAAGTGCATTTTCTTGTCTATGTTCTGTATTACTTTATTAAGAAAAGGAATAAACAACCAAAATAGAATGAAACAGCCAGTAAAGTTCGTTTCTACTGCGGCGATGGGTATTAGGGTCTTTACGAGAGATTTGAGTGTTAGGTGATCGATACCGAAAAGGAGGAAGACTATGTATATTAGTATTTTCCAGAAATATATTTGTCCAAAAAGTTTAAGGAATTTTCTTAGGGTTATATGCGAGGTACACATAAAGTAACCTGTTATAAGCATAAAGCAATTTATTCCTGTTTTCCCCCATGCACCGAAGAGCTGTGCGAAAATGTCTTTTGCGTTGGTTAGGTCGCCTGTTACGTATCCCTGGGTTAGACCCGAATTTACGACGTAATGATGGGCGACTATCAAGAGCATGGCAATAATGCGGTAAAGCTCTAAGTTACTGTCTCTCTGCCCCCCCCCGTGCAGTTATTTGTGGTGTTTTATTCTCTTTCATTGCGTTGTTGTTTTTTGTGTGGTTTATTAGTTTTGTTGTTGGTTTATGTTAATTTTATGTATTTGTATCAAATAATCAATAGATGCCCCATAGTTTCTGCCTCTTGCTGTACTCTTTGTGAGTAGTAATCAGAGAGAACTTTTTGGAGGTCTTGCAGACTTTGATCATCATTACAATAGTTGAACATCTCCAAGATATGTATCTGTGCTTTGTTTAATCTTTTCTTGGTAAACATAAGATATTTTCTTTTTGATTTATGCAAAATTCTATGACTTCTATAACTAAACAAACAAGTATGTTTGGAAAAAAGTTTTATCTGCCTTCGTACATATCTTGATAGTATTGAAGATAGGAGCCGGAGGTTACGTTGTCGAGCCAAAGGGTGTTGTCAAGGTACCAGCGGACTGTCTTCTCTATGCCTTCTTCGAATTGAAGACTTGGTTCCCAACCGAGTTCACGTTGTAGTTTGGTAGAGTCGATAGCGTAGCGGAGGTCATGGCCGGCACGGTCGGTAACAAAGGTTATAAGGTTGTCGTCTTCGCCTTCGGATCTGCCGAGCAAGCGGTCAACGGTCTTGATAAGAAGACGGATAATATCGATATTCTTCCACTCATTGAAGCCTCCGATGTTGTAGGTGTCGCCTATGGTACCTTTATGGAAGATAAGGTCGATAGCACGTGCATGGTCTTCGACGTATAGCCAGTCACGGACGTTCTCGCCTTTGCCATAGACAGGAAGAGGTTTGCGATGTTTGATGTTGTTGATAAAGAGTGGGATTAGTTTCTCGGGGAACTGATAAGGGCCGTAGTTGTTGGAGCAGTTGGTGACTACTACAGGTAGGCCGTAGGTGTCATGGTAGGCACGAACGAAGTGATCGCTGCTGGCTTTGGCTGCGGAGTAAGGGGAGTGTGGGTTGTATTTAAGGTCTTCGGTGAAGAAGTCTTTGCCGTATGCAAGGTGGTTAGAGTTAGAGGATGCTTTGGTAGAGAAAGGGGCAGGGATACCTTCGGGGTTAGTCATCTGAAGGGCACCATATACCTCATCGGTAGAGATATGGTAGAATAGTTTGTCTTGGAACTTAGTTGGAGTGTCGATCCAAACGGTCTTAGCGGCTTGCAGTAAGGAAAGGGTGCCGAGGACGTTAGACTTAGCAAAGATGAAAGGGTCTTTGATACTACGGTCGACGTGGCTTTCGGCTGCCAAGTGGATAATGCCGGAGATATTGTTCTCTCGGATTATCTGGATCATACGGTCGTAGTCGCAGATGTCGGCTTTGATGAAATGGTAGTTAGGTTTTGTTTCGATATCTTTAAGGTTCTCGAGGTTGCCGGCGTAGGTTAGTTTGTCGACATTATATATATTGTAGTCAGGGTATTTATTAACGAATAGCCTTACTACATGTGAGCCGATAAAGCCGGCTCCACCGGTTATCATTATATTCTTTTGCATGATTGTCTGTGGTTTTTTATTTGGTTTTGGTTAATTGTTGGTGATTAATATAATATTATTGCGTCCTGCATAACGTTTTTATAGAATGGAGTAAAACTCTTGTTCTGCCATTCTGATTTGGTCTGAATTATTGTATTGACGTCTTGGTTCTGTTCCCAGAACAACTCATTGATAGAATAACCGATATGATTGTAATCCTCCCATGTTACATTGTTTTCTCTATCTAAGAGGATAAGGATATCCCAATCCGAGTTCTCATGGCTTTCGCCTCTGGCTCGGGAACCAAATAGAAGGATCTCACTACCTGAAGGTAGCAACCTCTTGACCGATGGGACTATTTGATCTAATATCTCTGGAAGGAGGGCGTCCATTAGGGTTAATCACTTGATAAAGGACGTTATACTATTTAATAAGATTAAGCAGGTATTTGCCGTAGGCGTTTTTCTGCATAGGGAGAGCCGTCTCTTGTAGTTGGTCTTTGGTTATCCAACCTTGACTGAAAGCTATCTCTTCAAGGCATGCTATCTTAAGACCAGTACGTTTCTCCAATGTGGCAACGTATGTTGAGGCCTCATAAAGAGAGTCATGCGTGCCGGTGTCTAACCATGCGAAACCACGACCGAGTGTCTGTACTTTTAGTTCTTGTGCTTGTAGAAAGACTTGATTAACGGTTGTTATCTCCAACTCACCTCTTGCGGAAGGTTTGATATGTTTGGCTATGTCTACTACTTTGTTCGGGTAGAAGTATAGGCCTACGACTGCGTAGTTACTCTTTGGGTGTTGAGGTTTCTCTTCGATAGAGAGGCAGTTGCCGTTGGCGTCAAACTCTGCAACGCCGTAACGCTCAGGGTCATCGACCCAGTAACCAAAGACGGTGGCTTTACGGTTCTGTTCTACATCTTGAACGGCTTTGTGAAGCATCTGGGTGAAGTTCTGTCCGTGGAAGATGTTGTCGCCTAAGACTAAGCAGACATCATCGTTACCGATAAACTCCTCTCCTATTATAAAGGCTTGAGCAAGACCGTCTGGGGAAGGCTGTTCGGCGTATGAGAACTTCATACCGAGTTGCGAGCCTGTGCCGAGAAGACGTTCGAAGCCGGGTAAGTCTTGTGGAGTAGAGATGATAAGTACTTCACGGATACCGGCTAACATTAAGACCGACAATGGATAATAGATCATCGGCTTGTCGTATATTGGTAATAGTTGTTTGCTAATTCCTTTGGTGATGGGGTATAATCTTGTACCGCTACCACCTGCTAAAATGATTGCTTTCATATAAGTAAATATTTTATGTGTGCTTTTTGATTGTTCTGTATTATTTGGGGCTATAAGTAATTCTTTAGTTCCCTACACCTTTCGTATATCTGTCGGTATTAAGCGATTACGAAAGCGTAAGTTCGGCTATTATTCTTTTATAGACCATATATGTAAGACTATTTGCTGTCATCTTCACAGAAAACTCCTACCTTTTTCTAAAATTATGTGCAAAATTAAGACTTTTTTTTGACATACCAATAAAAAAACGGCGAAAAAGACACTTATAATCAAAAGAGAGGCAACCACTACCTTTCTCTACTCCATTCTATTCCTCATAATCTTTTCCATAATTCTAACTGATTATTCAGTATAAACCGAAGAACTGATTTTTATAGAAGGAAATCAGATCTATTCCAAGACTATTCTTCTATTCCATTTCAATAGTTATAAAG
>CAVAII010000082.1:0-7937 GCA_963588535.1 Erysipelotrichaceae bacterium
TCTACGTTAAAGGTAAGATAATCAACATTGTGGCTAAATAATTTTAAGATAAAAATATAAAAAACGTATAAAGGCTTTGGTAATAGGTGTTAACACAAGGTTATTGATTAAGGGAAGGTTGGAAGGTATCGGGTACTTTACTTTGCAGATTCTTATGCGTATGACTAAGAATCATCCGAAAGATACGTTCGTGTTTTTCTTTGATAGACAGTACGATAAGAGTTTTGTTTTCTCCAAAAACGTTATCCCTGTAGTTGTGCCGTTACCTTGCAGACATCCTCTTTTATGGAAGGTGTATTTCGATTATTTACTGCCCCTTTATTGCCGAAAATACAAGGTCGAGAAGTTCTTTTCGCCCGAGAACTATATTCCAAAGATAAAGAATATCCCTATTGTGTGTACTATCCACGATATCAACTTTTTCCATAATAATAAATATATCGGTAGCGGTTCGCATCAGAGGTATTTTATGAAATATTTTCCACTTAATGCCTCTTTGAGCGACAAGATAATTACGGTTAGCGAGTACAGCAAGAAGGATATTGTGGAGAATTTTGGAGTTAGTGAAAAGAAGGTGGAAGTGGCGTATAATGCACCTAACGATGTGTATATCAAACAGAGTGAGGAAGTTAATCGGGCTACTAAACTTGAATACACCGAAGGGAAAGACTATTTTTATTTCGTAGGGGCAATACATAAACGCAAGAATCTTACGAATATTTTCTTGGCTTTTGATGAGTTTAAGCGCAGAGAAAAGACTGATACCAAATTAGTTATAGTTGGTGCAAAGAAATGGTGGGAAGGTGAGATAGAGGACACTTACAATAATTTGGAATTTAAGAGCGATGTTATCTTTGTTGGAAGGAAAGAGGCGAAGGACGTGGCAAGGATAGCAAGTGCGTCTATTGGGTTGGTGTTTCCGTCTCTGTTTGAGGGCTTTGGAATACCTATCGTGGAGGCTTGGAAGGCAGGTACAGCAGTTATAACGTCTAACACTACCTCGTTGCCAGAGGTTGCAGGCGAGGGTGCCTTGGTGGTTAATCCTTATAGCGTAGAGGAGATAACCAGTGCAATGTGTAATATATTTGATAACAAAGAATTAAGACAAGAATTAATAGAAAAAGGGGAACAACAATTAGACAGGTTTTCTTGGGATAAAAGTGAGGAAAAAATATGGAAAATAATACAAGAATTAGGCAAATAGATGAGGGTCTATTAAAGGAGGTTTTGGAGGTATTTGCTCTGAACTATGCTCTTACTACCGATTCACGCAAGGTTAAGGAAGGGAGTATATTTGTAGCCTTGAAGGGAGAGAAATACGATGCTAACACTTTCGCTAGGAGTGCAATAGACAAGGGTGCAAGTCTGGTAATAATAGACAATAAGGATTATTATATAGACCAAAGGACGATAGTTGTAGAGGACAGTCTAAGGTTCTTACAGAGATTTGCTACATATTACAGAGATACTTTTGATATACCTGTTTTGGCGATAAGTGGTACTAATGGCAAGACGACTACTAAGGAGTTGATAAACGCAGTTTTAAGTACAAAATATAGGACGCAGGCAACGGTTGGAAATCTTAATAATCAAATCGGTGTACCCCTAACATTATTGTCTTGGCGAAAGGATTTGGAGATTGGAATCGTGGAGATGGGTGCTTCGCATGTTGGAGATATAGACGAGTTGTGCAGGATAGCAAAGCCTAATATGTGTTTATTGACTAATATTGGTGTAGCACATATCGAGGGATTTGGTTCGGAGGAGAACGTAGTTAAGACAAAGTGTGAGTTGTATCGATATGTGGAGAGTAAAGGTGGCAAAGCGTTTGTAAATAAGGACGATAGGAACCTGTATTCTCATTCTCCAAAGGTTTATACAAGTTATTCACTTTCGCAAGAGGGCGATGTATGTGGCAAACAGATAGATAACAATTCGCCTTTTGCGTCCATAGAGGTTCAAGGCGTTAGGATACATTCTCATTTGGTTGGGGTGTATAATACATATAATATATTAGCGGCAGTAAGTGTGGGTTTGTATTTTGGCATTAAGTTGGAGACGATAAAGGAGGCGATAGAGAATTATGAGCCTCAGAACAATCGTTCGCAAGTTAAGAAAACAGAGCATAACACCTTAATATTAGACTGTTATAATGCTAATCCATCGTCTTGTAAATCTGCTTTATGGTCTTTTAATGATATGGAGGCTAAGGATAAAAGAGTGTTCTTGGGAGAGATGTGTGAGTTAGGCGAGGTTAGTGAGAAGGAGCATAAGCAAGTCGCTCAAATGGTTGCACAGATGGGTTTAAGGCAGATAATATTTGTAGGAGAAAACTATAAACCATACAGCACACTTAGCAATTGTTTGTGGTTTGAGACGAGTGAGGAGGCAAGAGACTTTCTACAAACGCAGAAAATAGAAGATAGTTTGATACTAATCAAAGGGTCTCGCAAGACTCAGATGGAAAAATTGGGAGATGTTTTATAAGGTTATTGGTTTAATGAGTGGGACCTCGCTTGATGGTCTGGATATTGCTTACTGCACCTTTGATATTAATGATAAAGAGGCTAAAAGCAACACTCCCTCTATACAATATAATATAGAGAAGGCTCAGACAATACCTTATAACAAAGAGATAAAAGACCAAATACTACGAATGGAGACTTGTTCGGGTGAGGAGTTGGCTTGTTTTTCTACTTATCTTGGGCATTATTTTGGCAAAAAGACGAGAGAGTTTATTGAAAAGAATAATTTGCAAGTAGATTTCATAGCCTCGCACGGACAGACGATATTTCATCAAATAGATAAGCAATTCACATTACAGATTGGCGACTTGAACGCTATTGCAGCCGAGACAGAATGCTCAGTTATAGGCGATTTCCGTTCGTTAGACGTAGCCTTAGGCGGACAAGGGGCTCCATTGGTGCCGATTGGAGATGAGATATTGTTCTATCAATACGATTCTTGTTTGAATTTAGGCGGTTTTTCTAATGTTTCATACAACAGCGAGGGCAAACGTATAGCCTACGATATCTGTCCTACTAATATAGTTTTGAATAAGTTATGTATGGAGTTAGGGCTTGCGTATGATGACCGAGGAAGGATTGCGAGAGAGAATAAAACTAACGAAAAGTTATTATCCAAATTGAATAATATACCTCATTATGTGTTAGATAAGAGGACGTCATTGGGTAAAGAATTTGTAAAAGAGTGGGTGTTTCCGATTTTGGATAGTTTTGAGATAAAGACAGAGGATAAGATAGCAACCTATACTCAACATATTGCCCAACAAATAGCCAAACACCTAAAAGGCAAAGTGTTAGTAACAGGCGGTGGAGCGTATAATGAGTTTTTGATAGATAGCATAAGAAAATATTTAGGAGAAAAAAATAGTTTAGATAAAAATAACTTAGACAAAGAAAAGACTAGTTTAGATAAGCAGTTAGTTATTCCAAATCATTGGTTGATAGAATATAAGGAGGCTTTGATATTTGCTTTTCTTGGAGTAAGGAGAGTGCGAAGGGAAGTGAATTGTTTAAGGGACGTAACGGGTGCAAGGAAGGACTCTTGTAGCGGTGCAATAGTTTATTACTCAAAATAATAGGTTGATCACTAAGAAATAATAACTCTAATGTTAGACGACAAACAAATATTAGAACTAATCCAAAGCAGAAAGACTCGTGAGAGGGGCTTTCGAGAATTAGTTACGCTAACAAAAGAGAAACTCTATTGGCAAATACGCAAGATGGTCTTTACGCATGAGGACGCAGATGACTTATTGCAAGAGGTTTATATTAAGGTTTTTAGGGGTATTTCGTCTTTTAAGGGAGACTCCTCGCTAACTACTTGGGTTTATAGGATAGCCTACAATGAGACGATTAATTTCCTAAAAAGCAAGTCTTGGCAGAACAAACTTAATGACGTATCGTTGGATATGGTTGAATGGCAGAAATCTACTAATGGTGCAAGTTTGGACGCAAACAAATTGGAAAAAATAATACAAAAAGCAATTGCTGAGTTACCCGACAAACAGCGTGCAGTCTTTACTATGAGATACTATAACGAAGTGCCTTTCAAGGAGATGGAACAGATAATGCAGACCAGTGAGAGTGCCTTAAAGACGTCTTATCATATAGCAGAGAAAAAAATTAAAGAAATTTTATTACAACAAGGATTAAACTTTTAGACTTGTTTCTTGTCAAAGTAAGTGAAGAAAGAATGAGAGAAAAGTTTAGAAAGAAAAGAAAAACAATATAAACAGAGATAATGGTAAAAGATAATGATAAAATATTAGAACCTATAAACAAGGATTGTCAAGTGCCTGAGGATTATTTCCAAAACATAGAGGACAGAGTACTTGGTACTTATCACAAAAGACAGAGGATAAGACGTAGAAAAGTTTTGCTTTCAGTATCTTGCGTTCTTGTTTTAGCAATTGTAGGAGTGTTCTTTGCAAGGTATGATTCTACTCTTTTAAGTACGGATACAATAGAACAATTAGCCTCTCTTACTCCAACCACTACACCTCCTAATGAGATGATAATGAGTGAGGAAATAGCCAAAGTAGAGGTTAATAAGACTAAAGAAGAAAAGACGATAACTAACACCCCTATAAAGCAAAAGGCTGTTGCTAACTACTCTAAGAAAGAAGAGGTTAGATACACAGAAAAGGAATTAAACTATTTGGAGAACTATCTTAATGAGGATACTTACGAATTGGTTTATAATAGTTTAGTAAAATAATTAGGAGAGAAAAAGAATGAAAAAGATAAAAATAGCATTTGTAGTATTGTTTGCTTGTCTAATAACGATAAGTGGTTATTCTCAGGTAAATAATCAAGAGTGGGAAGAATTGCACGCTAAGTTGCTTAAACAAAAGTATGAGTTCTTACAAAAAGAATTAGCCTTAGAAGACGACTTAATGAACAAGTTTTGGAATGTTTATTTGCAGTATGATAATGATTTATCACAAACACATGACCACGCTTGGAAGGTTCAATGTACGCTAACCAAATGCGACCACTCTATGCGAGAGAGAGTAGATGAGGACAAATTAGAAGAGGATGTTGCCAAACAACTAATCGAGGAGAGAATGCGTACAGAGAGACAGTTGTTGGATATAGACGAGAAATATTATAGTCGTTTTATGGAGATATTACCTGCACAAAAGGTTTTGAAACTAAATAGATTAGAAAAGAAATTTATGCGTGAGGTAATGAGTCAAAACTCTGACGAAGGTCGTAATTGTCCTCCTAAAGACAAATCCATAGATAAGAAAACCAAACAATTGCGTAGAGAGAATAGTAGAAGATAACATTAGAAAATGGTTAGGCAAAAAGATGTTAATCTTTTTGATTTCGTTTCATAATTAATTTATTTTTGGGTCCGAGAGGCGTCCTGCCTCTTGGATTTTTTTAGAAAAAGGGAGATGACAATCACAATAGTTTTGATATTAATTATTTCAGGCATTTTCGTAGGCTTTATCAACACTCTATCTGCTGGTGGAACAACTATTTCAATAGCCTTGTATCTTGCCTTAGGTCTGCCTGCACAGACTGCCAACGCCATAAACAGAGTAGGTGTTTTGATACAGAATGGTTTCGCCTCAGCCGTCTTTTATAGAAAACATCTTATAAACTATAAGCAAATCCTATTGTATGCAATACCTGTGCTAATCGGCTCATTAGTAGGCTCATTGGTTGCTATCAAACTAAGCAAAGAAGTATTTGATTTATGCTTGGTTGGAGTCTTATTGTTGATGATTGTTTTCTTGTGCGTAGAGAGGAAAAACAAAGAGAAACAAGAGAGGGAGTTTAGCCTTAGATTATATTTGATTGCCTTGCCCCTATTCTTTATTACAGGCTTTTATGGAGGTTTTGTGCAGACAGGTACAGGTTTTCTCTTGATAGCCGTTGTGGGTACGGTGCTTGGTTATGATTTGTTAAAGACAACAGTAGCCAAAAACACGATTATGTTTCTCTACACTGTGGTCGCAATGATAGTTTTTTTGCAACGGGGAGGCATTGAAACTAAGTATTGGGTCTATGGTTTGATACATTCCATAGGTAATATTATTGGGTCTTATATTGCTACACGTTACGCATTAAAAAAAGGCAATAAGTTGGTCAAAATCATTATTATCTGTGTTATTATCCTGACCGCTTTGGACTTGCTAGGAATAGTAGATTTTCAAATAATTTTCAAAAATTTTGTTAATTAATTTGTCTAATACAGACATATTTTGTATTTTTGCCAAACGAAAAAGACATAAAATATATACAACAATGAAAAAGTGTGTTATAATACTCGCTACTACTCTTGTAATGATAGGTTGTAGTAGCACTAAGTCGCCTTACAAATCAGTAGATCAAAGAGATGTACCAGAGAGATATTTGAAAGATTTTATCAAACAGCGTCCTGAGGTTAAGGATGTTCGTTGGGAAATGTTAGATAGCACTACTTATTTTGCTAACTTTACCTCTAACGACAACGCTTGTATAATGAAATTTACAAGAAACTCTACAGGTATGTATTACGTTATTCCAAAACAATATATTCCTACTGATATCACTGATTTCGTAGCAAAATCTTACCCTGAGTATAAACTAACAGAGGCTTATATTACAGATATAAAGAACGTTAAGTGCTATGAAATTCATATTGCCAAGAAAGAAGACCAAAAGAAACTTCAATTTGACCTAAAAGGCAATTTTAATAAGGTAATAGACTAAGAATGAGATGAAAGAAAGTCCTGTTAGAAAAAAAAAGCAGGACTTTTTTATTTTTTATCTTGTAAAATCTTGTTAACTATATTAGTTGTAGAATAACCTTCAAGGAATTCTATTGTCTTGACTTGTCCATTTTTAGCCATAACAACATCATATCCTACTATATCCTCTGGCTTATAATCAGCCCCTTTAACCAAAACGTCAGGTTGTACCAAACGGATTAACTCTAACGGCGTATCCTCTTCAAACAAAACAACATAATCTACCATAACCATAGAGGCTAATATCCTTGTGCGAGAGTCTTCGTCTTGCAATGGACGTGTCTTTCCTTTTAGCCTTTTAACGGACGAATCTGTATTCACACCCACTACCAACAAGTCTCCTAAATCCCTTGCTTTCGATAGATAATCAACGTGTCCTAAGTGAATTAGGTCAAAACAACCATTAGTAAAAACTACTTTCTTGCCCTTACTTCTTGCTATTTCAAGTTTCTCTGAGAGAGTTTTCCAATCTACAACCTTATTCTTAATATTCTCGTTAAAAGACATCATATTGTTGTGTTAAATCTTGTTGTTTTTAGGGAATATAACTGTTGGTTTCCAATGCTTTGCCTCCTCGAAATCCATACTTGCAAAGGAGACGATAATTAGCAAATCATCTATCTGAACCTTTCTTGCAGCCGCACCATTTAAGCCAATCACACCACTTCCTCTTTCGCCTTTAATAGCGTAAGTATCAAAGCGTTCGCCATTGTTTATATCGTATATATAGACTCTTTCGTTTTCTATTATGTTAGCCTCTTCCATTAGAGCCTCATCGATAGTGATAGAACCGATATAATTAAGGTCAGCCTGAGTAACTCTAACTCTGTGAATCTTAGATTTTAAGACTTCTATTTCCATTATTATACTCTTTTTTTGCTCTTTATTCTTTTTTATACTTGAACTTGCAAAGTTACGAATATTCCCTAATATGAGAATAATATTTCTTTATTTTCCTACTTCCTTATCTCCCCTTTCTATCCTTAACTCTCTTATTATTAATACTTTTACTTGTTTAATTTTTACTCTATTTAATACTCTTAAATTCTTTTCACTAATCGTTAGAATATTATCAGTAATCATTAAAATAATATCAGTAAAGAATAAATTATTATCAGTAATCATTTGAATAAAATCAGTAATCATTTGAATAAAATCAGTAATCATT
>CAVAII010000083.1:0-13089 GCA_963588535.1 Erysipelotrichaceae bacterium
GGTATAAGGGAATGAGTCAGGAGAGTATGGTCTTGCAGAAGGCGACAGGGTATAGTCAGGTCTATCGTACATGGAATCTACTTCGGCGAGGGTATTCGCTTTATGATGGAATGTATCGTTTGCAGACTAAGGATATTGCTACGCTTTATGAGATATGGTGTTTTATAGAGGTCAGTCATATTGTCAAGGAACAACTGGGATTAGAGGATAGAGACGTAGATCACCGCAATCGTATGGAGATGAATGGTCTGTTTACTTGGGAGTTGGGTAAGGGAGAGTATTCTCGTATATTGTTTAGGAAAGGGGATGTGGAGTTAGCGGAGCTTGTCTATAATCCAAAGAATACAGAGAGGGAGAATAGCAGTGTAGGTATTACGGATTGGGTAGTGAAGACAGTACCGCAGAAGCCAGATATAGTGTTGCAGTTAATTAAGAATGATTTGCAAAAGGGTATGAAGATGTCTTATCTCTTTGATGCTAAGTATCGTATAGATGGGCGACAGAATGGAGTAGATGCTCCGCCTAACGATGCTATCAATCAGATGCACAGATATCGAGATGCTATCTATTATAAGGATCATCGGGAGGAGAATGAGGAATTGAAGAAGGAGGTTATTGGTGGTTATATTCTTTTCCCTGGAGGAGGGGAGAAGGCAGATGTAGAGGTAGCTAATTTCTATAAGACTATTGGTGAGGTAAATATCGGGGCTTTTCCTTTGCGTCCTGGGGATAAGCATAATAGGGAGTTATTGGAGAAGTTTATCAAACAACTTATAGATACAGAGTCTTATAAGACTATTGCTAAGGTTATACCGCAGAAAGGGGCAATTGTTGAGGTTGGCAATAGGGTGCTTATAGGGTTGGTTAAAGATAATAGTTGTGGTAACGCCTCTAAGGGTAGATTTCAGAATAGTACGGCAACGATGTATTATACAGGTAAGAACTTCCCAACGACTATACCTTTGCAGGACTTACACTTCTTTATGCCATATATCACAGGGCAAGGTGTTAGAGATGTCTATGAGATAAAGAATATACGTACGATAACAGCCAAGGAGGCCAAACAGCTTGACGGCAACGAGGGGGAGAATGATATTCGTTTAGCTTTTGAGATTAAGTTTGTTCGACAGCAATATTCTGATTATAGACAGATAGACACTCATAAGTTAAAATCTTATACATTTATAGATACGACATTTGATAAGCTTGACGAGTATACCATTTAATTTATCGATATAGCGATTACTCGCCATGAGTTGTTTTTAAGGCGGAGGATATAGCCGTTGTCTGTCATACGTTTTATTAGTTTCTGTATGGCAGAGGTATTGATACCTAAGGCGGTGGATAGTTCGGTGTAGGTGATGTTAGGGTTAGATTTCATTAGGCGTAGGATATGCGGTAGATTCTTGCTACGGGTAGAGATGATATCGCCGTCATACCACCAAAGGTCTTCGTCTTTGCGGGTTATGAAATCTATATTGACCTGTAATTCATGAGTTACAAGTTTCTCGAAGTATTTGCGAAAAGGGGTTATCTGTTGGATTGTGGCGTGAGCACCGATAGAAGGTACTAAGCCGACAAGTAGGTCTGTTTTGTGCAAGGCTTCTAAGTATTCTTGTTTCTTGCGACTACGCACAATAATCATTGGCCAGTTATGACGTAAGAGAATATAGTTAGTTAGCAGACGAGCCATTCGTCCGTTGCCGTCTTCGAAAGGGTGTATACGTATATAACGATAGTGGAATAGGGCAGCCAACTCAACAGGGGAGAGTACGCTTTTGTTCTCTTCTTCGTTGTACCAATCTACAAGATCTGCCATTAGGGCTGGAGTCTCTTCTGGGGAGGCATAGTCGAAACGGTCGCCGTAACGAGTGATAACGCTGTTGGGACGTGTCTTGTATTGACCTGCATGGATTACAAAACTTGTCTGTGTTCCGTTGTGGAGGACACGATATTCGGTGTAGTCTTCTCGTAGAAGGGTATGATGGAGGGTGCGGATAAAGTTCTGTGTTAGGGGTTGTTGTTTGGCGTTGGCTTGTTCTTGCATCATTCGAACAGAGACTTCGCTTGCCTTCATATCGTTGAAGTCTTTCAGGTGTCCTTCGCCACTTACCTGACCGAAAAGCAGGAGTAACTCTGTTTGACCGTATGTTAGGGTGTTTCCTTCTAAGTGATTGCTGTTGTAGTTATATTCTACGGTGAATCGTTGGTTTAAGATGGTTTGTTCTTCTGCGGTTAGCGGTTGTAGGGATAACCATTTGTTGTATGTCTCTAATAGTGTCATCTTGTTTGCAATTTTACTTAATACTACCTTATAAGGTGGTAACGTACCACCTTATAGATAAGTTTTTAATATTTTTCTGACTTTAAGTCCTTGCATTATATTTGTTGTTTTGTGCAAAACTTTTTGACAAAGGTTATCTTTTTGCTCCGACTGCGGAGGGTTATCTAACGAATTTGTATGTTATTGTACCTTTTTGTAGGTCGGGGGCGTCTGGTTTGGCAGAGAATTTAGAACGTTTGGCAGCCTGTTCGCAGGTTCTCCATATATTAGTGTTCATTATATTAGTACCAGAGGCACCGCCTTGTGCTTCTACCACATTACCTTGTTGGTCTACTTTGATAGAGACAACTACTTTACCCGTCTCGGTCATATTGGTCTTAGGTGTTGCGAGGCTTTTGGCACCTCTACCGCTTAGGGAGTAAGAGGCTCCGTTAGTGCCTGCACCGTCACCGCTTTTGCCGCTACCGCTACCACTACCTTCGGACGTACCGTTGCCACCACCATTACCTTTACCGCTACCGCCTTTCTTTACTTTTCCTTTTTGGAATAGGGCGTTTTCATCTACTTTGTTTTCTTCTTTGGTAGGTTTTACTTTTACTTTGTTTTTGTTAGTCTTAGCAACCAAAGGAGTTTTCTCGGTGTTCTGAGTAACTACGTTTTCGTCTTCGCTGTCGTTAAAGGAGGGGTCTTCGGTTGTCTCGCCACCGCCCATTGTGCCTGCGAAACCGTCTTCTACTTCGGTTAGGTTTTCTTCGCTAACCTCAACGCCCATCTCGGCAGGAGGTGGGTCTTGATAAGGCAATCCGATAGCCAAGAGTAGTAAGACAACAAGTAGATGGAATACTACGGTTGTTGTTATGCCTACTATCTTTCTTTTATTTTCGTTTTCTTCTTTCATTTATCTATGCCTATTTGGTTGTTGAAGGGGCTTCGGTTGCAAGTATTACTTTGTGTTTGGTAGTATTGCGTTGGTTAATATGGTTAACGGCGTCTATTATATTGACAATACATTGAACGGGGACAGTTTTGTCGGCGTGCAATTTGATTGTTCCTTCCTTAGTTTGAGCAAGGAGTTGTTCTAATAGAGGTTCTATTTCTTCCAATTGTTTTGGTTGGTTCTCCACATAGTAGTTCATCTTGTCATCTATGGATATGGTAACATTTTGTTTTGCCATAGTCTGTCCTGAGGTAGATTGGGGCAAGAGCATCTTGATAGCATTAGGGGAGATAAGTGTACTTGTTAGCATAAAGAATATTAGTAGCAAGAACACCAAGTCTGACATAGATGCCGAGTTGAATTGTGGAGTTATTTTATTGTTACTCTGTATCATATTCCAAGAAAGATTATGCGGCTGGTTCGTGCAAAAGATCCATAAACTCGTTAGTACGGCTCTCTAAGATAAATACTACCTTGTTGATTCTGCCGACTAATATACTATAAAGGAAAGAGGCGATAATACCTACTATTAGACCGCCTACGGTTGTAACCATTGCCTCGTAGATACCGCTTGAAAGTAGTTGGATATCTATGTTGTTACCTGCGTTAGCCATATCGAAGAAGGCTTTGATCATACCTGTAACGGTACCAAGGAAACCTATCGAAGGGGCAAGATTGCTAATGGTGGCAATCATACTAATACCGCTTTCGAGTTTGGCTACTTCCATCTTGCCAACGTTTTCTACGGCTTGATTAATATCGTTAAGAGGTCTGCCGAGACGTGCCAAACCTTTACCTATCATTCTGCCGATAGGGGAGTTGTTGGCTTGACAAAGGTTTTTGGCACCTTGTAGGTCGCTGTTATGAATACAATTCTTAACATTGTTCATAAAGGAGGTATCTTCTTTCAATGCTTTGTTGAGGGCTAAGTATCTTTCAACAAATATATAGATTACTATTACAGAAAGAATAGCCAAGACAATCATAATCCATCCGCCTGCTTTAGCCAAAGTGAATAGATCCATAGATTTGGTTGTTGTCTGTGCAA
Source organism: Erysipelotrichaceae bacterium (assembly GCA_963588535.1). Classification (GTDB taxonomy): domain Bacteria; phylum Bacteroidota; class Bacteroidia; order Bacteroidales; family P3; genus Scybalousia_A. The sequence continues at coordinate 4,270 of CAVAII010000083.1, forward strand.
CTTGCTCTGCTGTTGCCGTTGCTTGTAATAAGATTGAGTTTAACATCTAAAATTCTGATTTTTTAATTGATTAGTTTATTCTTTATTATTTGATTACTATTTTCTTGCTTTGGATATCGTCCTTAGTAGTTATTAGGACGAAGTATGTACCTTTGTCGAAAGAAGAGACGTCTAAGTTCTCTGGTAAGGTATCGTTAGTATATACTAAGGTGCCTAACTCGGAGTAAATATCTATTCTTTTTATATTGCGGTGGTTAGCGTTATAGGAGAAATTGATTTGTTTGTCGGCAGGGTTAGGGAATATCAACACTTGGGCATCGGAGGAGATATTCTCTTCTAAGGAACTTGCGGCGGTAGAGAATACTAAGTCATTACTCCAAAGGCTATAAGTAGTAGAGTCTAAGGTAACCGTTACGGTGTCTCCTGTTGTTTCGTCTACTTGGGTAGTATCGTAAGGGATAGTACAAACGGTGCGGACTTTTACTTTGTATTCTGTGTTTTTGGCAAGACCTACAGGGAAATAGGAAGGGTTGTCGCTAACAAGGAAAGGAGTAGAAGGGTAGGCATCATTACTTCTTGCGAATAGGACTTCCCATTGGTGTTCGCCTTCTTGACCAGGAGACCATACTATTTCGGCTGTTACATGAGTAGCGTGGTCAAGGTGTAAGCCGAGTACTTTCTCGCAAAGGGCTGTCTTGGTATGGAATGGACGCATCATACTCCATTCACTTGTCTTGTCTGGGCAAACGGCACGAACATAACTTGTGTATGAGCGGTTGCTCTCTAAGTCTGTCAATACTACGTTAGTTCCTTGTACTGTAATGGTATCACCTTCGCCTACTATGTGACCTGATAAGCCGTATTCTACTTGGAATTTGGTTTGGCCTTCTTGTGGTTCCCATTTCAACTCTACTTCGTCTGTCTTAACGTATACAGTATCGAGGTTAGTAGGGATAAGACCACAAGCGTGTAAGGTGGTGAAAGATTTCTGTTCGGAATAAGCGGTGTCGCTGTATGTCTCGGTATATTTGTTAATAGTCCATACTTTGTAGTAATAGGTAGTGGAGGCTTCTAAGTTGATTAACTCAGAGGTTATATTCTTTGGGTAGAGGTTATTAGGGTTGAAAGTGCTTCTTGTGTAGTCTGCACCAGTGGCACCGATAGTTGGGTTAGGTTGTTTGGAATAGACAAAACCGCAATCGGCTAACTCGGTTGCATTACCTGCCGAGTCGATAGTACCTTTTAGGGAGGCACTTGTAAGAGATACACTCTCAACAAAATCTGCTGTGGAGTAGTCGTTTATTGGGTCGGCAGTAGTAAAACTATATGAGGCAGAATAGACGTATTCTGTATCGGCGGTATTGTTCTCTCTAAAAGTCATAAACGCTTTTACGGTATATTGTGTACCAGGACGCAAATAGTCTTCGTAATCTGTTATCTCAAAAGAATACATCTCGTTTTTCTTGGCAGCATTCTCTTGATATTTCAGGGTGTCTCCGTATTGGGAATTAACAGGGACTATGATGAATCCTCTTTTCTTTATCTTAGGCATCTTGGCTCCAAGATTCTGAATACTAGCCCAGAACTTTGCTGTTGTGGCTTTAACGTTCTCTACGCTTGTAACGGTTACCGAAGGGTCAGAACCAGCGAAGGAATAGGAACCAATCATTATACATAGTATGAATAAAACACTTATCTTTTTCATCTTTCAAAAACTCTTTATTTGGTGGCAAATATACAAACTTTTTTACTATTAAGACACAAAAATATTAATTATTTTGCTATTTATTGTTTTTTATCTATCAAAATTAGGCATTTATAGTCTTCTTTTTGCTAAGTTTTTTCTCTATTCTATTCCTTATTATAGTGTAAGCCAGTAGTAAAACACTAAAGAAGGAGAAAGGACGCATAAACATATCGCCGTGTGAGGAGAAGAAAGTCTTTTGGTGTAGATTTGGGACATCGTATTTTAGGGCGTCTTGTGTCCAATACTTGCTTTTGGTTAGGACTTGTCCTTTGGCGTTGATAAGACCCGAGATGCCAGTATTAGCACAGATAGAGACATATCTACGATTCTCTATTGCACGCAAACGAGATATAGCAAAATATTGTTTATATCCAGGAGTGTCTCCCCACCAACCGACATTGGTGATTATTTGTAAGAAATTGGCACCATTGTTGACGAATTGCCTTGTGTATTCTCCGTCTATACTCTCCCAACAGATAGGTACGCCGACTTGTATGTTTTTCTTTTTCTCATAGAAATTCGTTGCAGAGGCATCTATACCGAGAGTACCGACAGTACCGCCCATATTCAAAGCAAGGTTCTCTACAAAAGGCAAATACTTCTTAAAAGGTAACTTCTCTACGCCTACTACTAAGACACTCTTGTGTCGAAGTTGTATATCGCTTAGAGAAACGGCAGAGTTGAACATTAGGGCAGTATTACAAGACTCGAAATATCTTCCTTTCATATTATTAACCTCTCTTGCGGCTTCTGTCTTTACACCTTCGGGTAATAGTTTGCGAGAGGATATACCTGCTATTATCTGACAGTCGGTGGTTTTTTGATTAAATTTGGTTAACTCTTGTATACTCCAAGTGTCTAAGAGTAGGTCTTCCCATGCGTACTCTTGAATACAACTCTCGGGCAGTACCAAGAAGTCTATATCTTTGTCCATATATGGCGAGGCAATATCTTCTACTCTATATATAACCTCTTGTGGAGAGAGGACATATTGTTCTGTATATGGGTCAAGGTTAGGTTGAATGACTAAGACCTTAGACGAAGAGGAGGAATCGTCCTTATATGTATTCCATAAGACAATAGACCAAGTAATAGGAACAACAAGGATTAGGATAGCAAACAAGACGTATTTGTAACGATGGAAAAAGGATGGAGTAGGGGTAGAGACTTGTGAGTTATGATTAGTCCTAAGGGATAGAATACAAAGGTAGATTAATATATTACTCAATAATATCCATAGCGTACCGCCTTCCATACCCAAGACAGAATACCATTGTATTAGGATAGGGTAGGACGCAAAGGAGTTGCCAAGATTGAGCCACGGAAAGTTAATATCCCAATTGTATTGTATGTATTCGAATGTTAGCCAATAGAAGATAATGAAGAAATACGCCCCTTGTCTTTGCTTTGCAACCTTTTTGGTATAGGAATAAAGTTGAAAAACAATACTCATAAAGGCGGCTTCTGCCACAGGAACGATATAACCTATGGGCGAAGCATTACTAATCCACCAAGTATTAGTAAAAGTAAAGATAAAGAAAGCAGGATAAGAGTAAATAAAAGCAAAAGTTGAGCAAAAACGTTTGTCTTTGTTGTTATGGGCTATATAGTCTTCCATAAACAACAACGGAATAAAAGCAACGAGCATAATAAAACCAAAACTCATAACCTTTACCCAAGCAAGTGTCATAAGAATACCCGACAACAAGGATAGCAATATTAACTTCTTTTTACTCATATCTTCTTTTGTTGAAAACCAACTAATAATTGTTTGGCAAAGTTAATCAAAATATTTAGAATCTATAACCCAAAGAGAACTTCAAGTAGTTATAAAATTCTCCGTCCTCCCATATAAAACGGAAGAATAGGGCATTATATTGAGATAACATCGCATCACCTTTTCTAAACGAAAGCAAAGAATAGTTCCAATCCACAGACAAGAACCAATTGTCGTTAAAGAAATATTCTCCACCTATGGAAAATAACAGACCAAACTTACGATACTCAGGATATTCTATTTGTTCCAAACCTGCAACGCTCTCTTTGTGAGATATAAGTAAGGAAGGCGTTAAGCCTATTTTGAAGTTTATCTTTGGTGAATAGAGATACTTGTAGTACATAGCCAAGTCGATATAAGATGAGGTTATCTCAACTCTAAAATCTGTCTCTGGCTTACTCTCTATTCCGCTACCTTTGTAGACGTATAACAACTCACCTTGTAGGGCAGAGGTTTTGGAGAGTTGTCTTGTAATAAAGAAACCTCCTTGTGGTCCAATGAAATGAAATCCACTCATTCCATCGCCATCTACTTGCGAGATAGAGGCACCGAGTAATGCACCTGCTCTGTATTGCTGTGCTTGTGTAAGAAATAGACTACACAAGAGAAACGAGAAAATGAATATCCTTTTCATATATTTCTGTGTTTATTAGTTATGATATAGTATTATAGATAATTGTTCAAGTAAGGATTGTTGGATTTCTCAAAATCTACATCTGTTGCACTACCATGTCCGCATAATATATGAGTATCCAAAGGTAAGGTCATAATATTATTGTTTATGTTATGGAGTAATTCGTCCAAGTCGCCACCAAACAAATCCGTTCTACCAATAGACTGACAGAATACCGCATCGCCTACAAATACACTCTCTTCTTGTTTGGAATAATAGGCTATACTACCAGGACAATGTCCGCTAGCGTTTAAGGTCTCTAATACATAGTTGTCTCCAAATACTATCTTATCGCCATAATCAATATATTCTATCTCTACATTAGTCATATCCACAGGATTGAAATTCATAGACTGGGCTTGTAGAGTAAATATCTCAAATATTTTCTTGCCGTCTTTGTGCATAGTAATAGGGATATTATACCTTAGAGACAACTCACCCATACCGCAGAAGTGATCTATATGAGGATGAGTTAGCAGGAGTTTCTTTACTATTAGATTATTGTCATCTATATAGGAATAGAGTTCTTGTTTTTCTTCTTTTTCGTTACAACCTGCGTCAATAATCACACATTGTTTGGTGTTATCGTATACTATATAAGTATTCTCTGCGAAATGATTAAATACAAATTGTTTTATCATCTTTTTCTATTGTTTGCTTTGTTTTTCTTCTTTCTTTGCTTGCTGCCAAAGTTCTTCCATTTGGTCTATATTCATCTGATATAATGGTGTCCCTTGTTCAGTGGCTTTGTTCTCCATATATTCAAATCTACGTTTGAATTTGCGATTAGTTTTTTCTAAGGCAGTATCTGGATTAACGTCTATAAATCTTGCGTAATTGATTAGAGAGAATAACACATCACCAAATTCCTCTGTTATCTTTTCATTGTTGTTTGGCTGTTTCAATTCTTCTTCTAATTCCGTTATCTCTTCTTGTATCTTATCACGGACACCTTTTTCGTCTTTCCAATCAAAACCAATACCCTTTGCTTTGTCTTGCAGACGATAGGCTTTGATTAGAGAGGGTAGTGTCTCTGGTACACCTGAAAACGTAGAACGATTACCTTCTTTTAACTTGATTCTCTCCCAATTCTTCTCAACCTCTTCACTGCTTATCTTGTTGTTTCCTCCAAATACATGCGGATGCCGCCTAATCAACTTCTCGGATAGACTATTCGCAACATCTATTATAGTGAATTTGTTCTTTTCCTTACCTATTAGAGCGTAGAAGATAATGTGCATCAATACGTCTCCTAATTCTTTGCAAATCTCATCATCTTTCTTATCCAGTATCGCCTGTGATAATTCGTACATCTCCTCTATTGTAAGTGTTCGTAATGTATCATTAGTCTGCGAGCGATCCCAAGGACATTCTTTGCGAACTCTTTCCATTAGCGTAAGTGCTTTGTCTAACGCTAAGACCTCTTCTTTATGTTCTACCTTTACTTCCTCCATTTTGTTGATTTGCTTTTTTCTTTACGTAAGAGATTTATTCTATTTCTCTAAGTGAGAGTTTAACCACTCGTTAGCAATTTGTGATATACGGAAAGTATCTTGCTGTTTCATACACTTGAAATGCCGACGAGGACATTTCTTGTATCCTAATTTGCTACAAGGACGACAACTTAGATCCTTTACCTCGAAGATATAACTTTGGCTCTGACAATCCTTTGGTAGATAAACCGACATACCAAACTCTGGGACAGTATTACCCCATATAGATATAATATTCTTTTTCAAGGCCGCCCCAATATGCATTAGTCCTGTATCGGCAGTAATCAAACCAAGAGAATTATCAATCAGTGAAGCCGTCTGAGGTAATGAATACGCACCGCAACCATTGAATACCCTACTACCAATAGCGTTCTCTATCTTGTTCGCTTTGCCTTTGTCGTTTATATCACCAAGCAATAGGATATTACCGTCTATCTTTTCGCATATAGCAATAATAATATCTGTTGGCATCTGTTTGGTTTGATGCTTAGCACCTACGGCTATTGCTATATAACCTCCTTGAAAAGAGAAAGGCAAAGCGTCCGGTGCTATATAGTCCTCTTCCCTTAGAAAGAAATCCAAACCCTTATTGTCATTATGAACATTCAAAGACTTAATAGTATCAAAATACCTATCAACGATATGAACCTTTGGCAATAAGTTCTTTTTGAAATGAACATATAACCATTTTTTGATATTAATCTTATTAAATGCCTTGAATGGCTTACCTAAGGCAAAACATATTTGAAGAGAACGTAAATTTTTGTGTAGATCAACAACGAAATCAAAGTTCTCTTGCTTTAATTCCTTAATAGTAGGACGTAAGCCAAGATTCTTATCAAACAAATGAACCTTATCTACATACGGATTATTCTCAATAATAGGTGCATATTGATATTTGGTAAGGAAATGAACCCGACAATTAGGTAATTGTTGTTTAAGACATCTAACAATAGGAGTCGTTAATACTATATCCCCAATAGACGAGAACCGAATAACAAGGATTTTATTTAAGGGAGTATCATCCTCCGCCTTTTCGCTACTTTCTTCCATAGAATATACTTATTAATATTTTGCAAAATTACAAAAATTCATTAAACCACTATAATTTTTATTCAATTCTAAGCGTAAAATCAAACTCTAATCCTCCTTTTTCCCTATTTCTTACACTGATTTTACCACCATGTACCTCCACAGCATTCTTTACAATAGCCAATCCCAAACCAGTACCTCCCATTTTCCTACTTCTACCTTTATCTACCCGATAGAATCTTTCGAATAACCTTGCTAAATGCTTTTCCTCTACGCCTATACCATTGTCATAAACATTAAAAGAGTACTCCTTATCATTATTTTTGTTGGCTATAATAGTTATATGGGTGTTTTCACCGGCATAGAGTATAGAGTTATTAACCAAATTAGAGAATATACTATATAATACTGAATAACTACCATTGATAACAATATCATTAGGAACATTAATCAGTAAGGACATATTCTTCTGTTTTAACTGCAAATCTGTTTGAGTATTGATCTGCGAAAGAATATCATTAATTGATACTTTTTCAAACTCATTCCGAACAGCATTATTATCTAATCGATTAAGTGTAGATATATCATGCAACAAAGCAGAGAGTCTTTGCGATTGTTTGAAAGTCTTTTCCAAAAACTCTTGTTTGGTTTTCTCGTCTACGTCCTCGTTTAGTATAGTCTCCAAATAAGCCTGAATACACGCAACGGGAGTTTTCAACTCATGTGCTACATTCTGCGTTAGTTCTTGTTTAAGAATAGTCTGTTCTTGTTTAGTTGTCTGCAATTCTTTGTATAAGGATATAATCTTTTGTGCTATCTGACCCAATTCGTCCTTTGGAAAATCTGTTAACTCGGATGTTTCTAACGATTGATGCGTAGCAACTTTCTGTGCAAAGAGATTGAGTTTGTTTATATTCTTATCTAACCTCGATGCAAAACCATACAAGATAGTTATCAACACAATAATAACTATACACGCAAAGTAGAAATATAGTTTATCAGTCTTTAACTGTTCGAGTAAGTAGTTAGAATAAGGCAGAGCAGATCGAATAATAAGATGTTCGGCTTTGAAATATGTAGCAGAATAGAAATAATCAGCATTAATTAACTCACTTTGTCGAGATATATCATAACCCATTCCTTTCTCTAAGGCTTGATTTATTTCCTTCCTATTATGATGATTAGGTATATGAGAATAATCTTTGCGTTGAGAGTCAAACAATACAAGACCGCTATCATTCAAAATAGTCACCCTTAGATTATGAAAATAATGCGTCTTTGTATACTCTGTTAACTCGTTTTCAAGTTGATTGCTATCGTATTTCTTTAGATTATCCCAATCAATAGAACGATACAAAAGGATATTATATTCTTGTAGACGATTGTTGATAAGTGATATCTTATAGTTCTTTTCTCTTGAAGATTGAAAGATAATAAAGATAGCAGCAAATACCAAAAACAACGCTACAATACTAATAAACTGTCTTTTAGCCAAAGAAAAATGTCTCATTAGTAAAACTTCTTTTTGAGTTTCCTATTCTGTTACCTTAAACAAATAACCTATACCAGATTTGGTGGATATGTTTTGAGCGTAAATGCCTAATTTCTTTCGTATTGTGGCTATTCTAACATCTACCGTACGATCCACTACTACAGTATCTTGTGGCCATATTCGTTTTAATATATCTTCTCTTGAAAACAATGTCTCTTTGTGAGATAACAACAAATATAATATATCAAACTCTGTCTTAGTAAATGGTATCTCTTTGCCCGAGATTTGTACAGATTTATTGTTCTTGTTCAATACTAAGTCTTTGTATTGTAATATATTCTCCTCCTCGTGTCTGCTGTTGGCATACCTACGCAATACAGCCTCGACCCTTGCTAATACCTCCTTAATAGAGAATGGTTTGGCAATATAATCATCGCCTCCTATACTTAGACCTCCTACTATGTCGCTCTCGGTATTCTTTGCCGTTAGGAATATAATAGGAATGTTCTTTGTCTTTGGGTTCTGTTTAAGTTTCTTGGCTAAATCTATACCACTAATACCTTCCATCATTATATCCAAAAGTATTAAGTCTATATTGCTTAGATC
>CAVAII010000084.1:0-3361 GCA_963588535.1 Erysipelotrichaceae bacterium
AGGTAGGAAGGTGCGGATTAATTTGGTGAATACAGAAAAATAGTATAATTTTGCAGAAAATAGAAACAAACAGAAAATAAAAATAAACAAAAAGAATGAACGATATTGTAAAAGATTTCTGTATTGCTTGGCAAACGCTTGATGCAGAACTTATAATTAAGCATTTAGATGATAGTTTTGTCTATGACTCTCAATGGGTCTTTGGATCATTGGATTGTTGTGCTTATAAGGATTATATTCGTGGTAAATTTGAGACTTTGAAGAATAAAGGGATTAAGATAGATGCCTCTATAGTTGAAGATTCATATTCAACTAACCAAATGATTATGCTTAAACAAAATGACAAACTAAGTTACTATAGAATCAAAGTAAAGAATGGAAAAGTGATTAAAGGTGACTTATGTATGTTCTGATTAAGTAACAAAACAACGTAACTTAAAGAGAATTACAAAATAATTAACTCTTAAGTCGTTTGAACGAAAGTAGTAATGGTAAAATAACTTAAATTAGAAAATATAGAGATGTTGTAATACTTAAAGGAACATATATTAGAGGTTGTTATTAGTATTATATTTATAGACGTAGAGTAATAAAACTGCTTGTTAATAATAGCAAATGGGATATAGGAGAATTTGCAATTGTCGTAGGATTGTGTGGTTTCGTTAATCTTTTTATTGATCACTATTACCGAAACAAGAAACACAAAAAAGAGTATTAAGAAAAGTTAAGCTTTTTTATTGAAGATAAAACGGCAAAGTGTATTGTTAAGTAAGTTAAAGAGAGTTACAGATATAATATGTAACTCTCTTTTTGATGTAAATTAGCAGATTATATTAAAGAGGATAATGCTCCTATCGTTCCTATTACGGCAATTATAAGAATAATACCTAATAAAGATAAACATAATCCTGCTATCGCAAGACCTTTTGGCTTTTTGAATACTCCTACAAATGATAGGATTAGACCTACAATCCAAAGTATCCAATCTAAAATCGGAACCCAAGAGAATATTACGCCGAGTAAAGCCAATATAAACCCTGCTGTTCCTATGCCATTAGAACGTTTTTCTGTTTGATTAACTATGACAGTAGTAGAAGAGGGTTGGTTTTGATTTTGATTTTGTTGTTTTTGTAAAAATGGATCCATTTCCGTTTCTTTATCTTTGTGGTTTCAAAAAGAAAGGATACTCCTTAAATACCCCTGAATGATTATTAATAAAATAAAGCATGAAACCACTTGCAAAAGGATTGCAAATGCTTTTAATGAAATTCAATGATTTTGTAGAAAAGATGTTAGATAGATAGAATAAAGAACGTTTATTTATACCCCCCCCCCCTATACGATGATAAGGAGTGATTTGTAAAGGATTATATGTTTGTTCAATTGATCCTAACATCTCAATATAGTTTATTAGTCATTATGACTGTTTTCTTCTTCGGCGATGGCGGTGTATTTGGTAAGTAAGTCTTTGAAACGCTGCTCACCTTGAATGTTCTTCAAATCGACATCTATCTCCATGTGTTTAAGTCTGCGATAACCCCCCTCGAGCGACTTCTCTAAATAATTAAGTGCTTTATCTTTCTCCTGTAATAAAGAATACAAACACGCAGCCTCGTAATAAACGCCGTATTCATCGCAATAAGACAAACAACTATCCATATATTGCTTAGCCTTCTCTGTCTCTCCTAGGCAAAAATAAGAATACATAGCACTATTGTTGCAACCAAAGACAGAATCAAGTTCGATATTCTTATAAAAATCCTTTTCGGCTAACTCATCGTTGCCCTCCTCCAAATATAGATTACCCCTATTGACGTAAGTGTATGCGTATCCAGGGTTTAGAGTTATGGCAACAGTGTAATCATACATCGCCCCTTGAATATCTCTCATACCATCTTTGAACCAAGCCCTGCAATAATACCCATAGAAATAATCAGGATATGCCTCAATATATTTGTCGGCTAACTTTATCGCCAACTCGGTTTGCCCCATCTCGTTAAGGATCTTCGCTTTGGTTATCAAAAGATTATCAGCAAAGGTGTCTTTCTCAATTGCTAAGGAAACATATTTAAGAGCATCTTCATAATCGCCTAATTCTGAGTAAGTGTCCGCAATATTAGAAAGAAGAAATGTGCCATTAGCCAATTGATAACATTTCTTATAATACTGAATTGCACTCTTGTAGTGATGCTCGTTGGTAGCAATATCGCCTAAGTAATACAAATACATAAACTTATTAGGCGATTTAGTACTCTGTTTAAGGAGTTTAGACTTCAACAATTGCAATGGACGACCCTTCATATTCATCATCAAATTGTATGTATGGTCATCGAAATTAATATCCAAAGAACTAACTATATCGTCCGTTGCCTCGTTATATTTCTCCAATTGCAAGTACGCAATAGCACGCAAAGTATAAGCATGTGAGGCAGTTGGCTCTATTTTAATGGCTTGACTTAATTGTTCGATGGCTTTATCGAATTTGTTTTGCAGAATAGAGACTCCTGCCAAACCATAATAGCCAGTAGGGTTAGTGTTATCAATCTCAACTATTTGACTGAAATATTTCTCTGCCTGCGTATAGAAACCATTATCACGATAGATGATACCTAATTTTTTGTATGGATAGACGTTTGATTTATCTATACTAATGGCTTTGTTCCAATCGTTTATGGCTTTTAGGGTGTCTTTCAAATATAGATAGACATCGCCTCTCTCGGCGTAGGCATTACTAAACCAACTCTTGTCTTGTGTAGGAATAATTTTTATGGCATTATTGACGCATTTCAACGCCTCGGAATACATTCCATTAAGCAAATAAATATGTGCCGAGTAGATATGATTATATCCCTCGTGGTCATTCTGCTCTTGAATCTTTTGGTAGAAATAATCCACGGCGTCCACATGTTGCCAATCATTAAACAATTCTATTGCTTTTTTCGGAGGAATCGCTTGTTTTTGTGCTATACAATCAAAAGATAGCGTCAATACGATTAAGAATAAAACGATAGTCCTTTTTATCGTTGGAATGTTATGTCTGAAGTTGTAATTAGTCAGTCTCGTTTCCATATTACAATGCTTGTTAAAATACTAGCCTAAAATACAAGTGCAAAAATATAAACTTTTCGTAAAAACCCCAAATTATTCTTAATTAAAATGAAATAATATTTTATTCTTTTGTGATAACTATTTGATAATCTGCTATGAATAAGATGAAGGAAAATAGCAAATATTCTTTTCTGGGGTCTAAATAATATTCTTAGATTTCACAAAATAAACTACATAAACGAGTAAAAAATAATTATTATAAGGGTAAATAAGACAAAATAAACAGAATTTATTCCAATAAGAGACAGAGACG
>CAVAII010000085.1:0-15914 GCA_963588535.1 Erysipelotrichaceae bacterium
GACAAAGAGTATTGTGTGGAGTTAGCCGTAGCAGGTGCAAAGAAAGAAGATTTTGAGTTGAATTTGACTAACGATGGTATGTTGTCAGTTAAGTTTGAACACAAAAAAGAACACGAAGAAGGCAAGAAAAACGAAAAATATTGGAGAAAAGAGTTCTGTTACTCTGAATTTGAGAGGAGTTTCACCCTACCTGACGATGTAAACAAAGATGCTATCGAGGCAAAAGTTGAGAACGGTATTTTGGAGATAACTCTTCCGAAGACAGAAGCAAAACCAAAAGAAGAAAACACACCTATCAAGATTGCGTAATGTTCTGATTTAGTTAGAATGGCAAGATTGAGGGTTTTGGAAAGACAATCTACCCAAAAACTTTAATATAGTCTTAATACTAATCGCAAGTAGCCTTTACGGACTGCTTGCGATTCTTTGTTGTTATCTTATTTATATAGACTATTTTCAGTTTTCTACCTTAATATATAGTCTATATAATTCCTTCTCTTAATTATATAATTCCTTCTCTTAATAGGTCATGCAAATGTATTACGCCCAAATAGTTCTTATCTTCGTCTACTACTAACAATTGTGTGATTTGGTTCTCACGCATTATGTTCAAAGCTTGAACAGCAAACTCTTCGGGGTGAATAGTCTTAGGATTTTCGGTCATAATATCGTTGGCTGGCATAGTCATATCAATAGAAGAATCACTCTTGCTTAACAATCGCCTTAGATCTCCATCGGTTATAATACCAATAACTTTGCTTCCCTCGATAACTGCTGCACAACCCAAACGTTTCGAAGATATTTCGATAAGCGTCTTACTTAATGGCGTAGAGGAATCAATCCAAGGTTTCTCATTGTTTTTGTACAAATCCTTAACTCTTAGATATAATCTCTTGCCAAGCGAACCGCCTGGGTGATATTTTGCAAAATCTTTGCTCGTAAAACCTTTTAGGGTCAAAAGTGCTACACTTAACGCATCGCCTATTACCAATTGTGCTGTAGTAGAACAAGTTGGTGCCAAATTATTAGGGTCGGCTTCTTTGTCTACATAACAGTTTAGAACATAGTCGGCATTCTTTGCAAGGAAAGAAGAAGTATCGCCCGTTATAGCGATGATTTTGTTCTTAAAGGCAGCAATAAGTGGCACAAGTACTTTGATTTCGGGGGTATTACCAGATTTTGAGATACAGATCACTATATCTCCTTGTTGGATCATACCCAAATCGCCGTGGATTGCTTCTGCTGCGTGCATAAATAGGGCAGGAGTGCCTGTGGAGTTAAGCGTTGCGGCTATTTTGTCGGCTATTTTGGCAGATTTGCCTATACCCGTTACAATGACTCTACCTTTGGATGCGTAAATCTCTCTAACTGCCTGTGTAAAATCCTCATCTACAAAGTTTATAAGATTTTCTATTGCTTTGGATTGTTGCAAAATTGAGTCTTTTATTATTTTTTTTATATCAATTCTATCATTCATATCAAAATTTTTATTAATTTTGTTTTGTGTTTTGCAAGAAACATTTGGCAAAGTTACTAATATTTTTTATAAAAAGACTACAAATGGACAGCATAAGACGTGTTTTTTCTAAACAAGAAGTATATACGTGTCTAAAAAAAGTATTTGGTTTTACCTCGTTTAAGGGTAATCAAGAGGCAATTATAATGGATTTACTTTCCGGTAAGGATGTTATGGTAATTATGCCAACCGGTGGCGGAAAGAGTCTTTGTTATCAGTTGCCTGCTGTTATGATGGACGGATTGGCAATAATCATTTCGCCCTTAATAGCCCTAATGAAAAATCAAGTAGATACCATTAGACACATGTATATGGACGATTCGATAGCACATTTTCTTAATTCTTCGTTAGGTAAGCATGAGATAATGAAGGTTAAACAAGATATCTTGGATAGAAGAACCAAAATGCTATATATTGCACCTGAGTCCCTAATGAAAGAGGAGAATGTTCAGTTTTTGCAACAGATTCCATTGTCTTTTGTAGCCATTGACGAGGCACATTGTATTAGTGAGTGGGGACATGACTTCCGTCCAGAATATAGACGAATAAGGGAGATGGTAACTAATATTGGGCAAGATATACCTATTATTGCCCTAACGGCTACTGCTACCGAGAAGGTGCGTTCTGATATCCTGAAGAATTTGGATATAGAAGATGCCAGCCTTTATATATCTTCTTTCAATCGTCCTAATCTTTATTATGAGGTTCGACCTAAACCTGATGATGAAAAGACACTTATCAAGGAGATTATTCATTTTATTAAGGATAATGAGGGCAAAAGTGGAATTATCTACTGTTTAGCCCGCAAGAAAGTCGAAGATGTTGCCCAGATTCTAACCATTAATGGTATTAAAGCCTTACCTTATCACGCTGGATTGGACGCAAAACAAAGGGCTGCTACGCAAGACAAATTCCTAATGGAAGAAATAGACGTTATAGTTGCTACTATTGCCTTCGGAATGGGTATAGATAAGCCAGACGTTAGATATGTTATCCATTATGATATGCCAAAAAGTTTGGAAGGCTACTATCAAGAGACCGGAAGAGCAGGACGTGACGGCGGCGAAGGGCGTTGTATTGCTTTTTATTCCGAAAGAGATATAAGCAAATTCGAAAGATTTCTTGTCGATAAGACACTAACCGAAAGAGAAGTCGCAGAACAGTTGATGGAGTCTACTATTTCGTACGCCGAGAGTGCAGTTTGTAGAAGAGTTACCTTACTTTCGTATTTTTCGGAGTATTATCCTGAGGAGAGTTGCGGTAATTGCGATAATTGTTTGCATCCTAAGAAAAGAATAGAGTGTAAAGAAGACATTATAGTGGCTATTAATCTAATCGAACAAACAAAAGAAATGTTCAAAGCCGATCATTTGATTAATATTCTATTAGGAAACGCCACTACGGAGGTAAAAACTTGTCGTCATCACAAATTAGCCCTATTTGGTTACGGCAAAGATCAAAGCAAACTTCATTGGAAAGCAGTCTTTCGTCAGTGTATAATAGAAGGATTTGTGAAAAAGGATATAGAATCTTTTGGTTTGTTGAAATTATTACCAAAAGCATTAGAATTTAGAGAACATCCGTACGATATATTAGTACCAGAGGATCACGATTATGCACACCCTGATGATGACGATGAGGTAGTTAGTTTGCAGTCTTCCTCAGATGTTGGAGCAGATAGCGTATTGTTCGCAATCCTTAAAGACCTAAGGAAGTCTATTGCACACAAAGAGAAACTGGCTCCGAATATTATTTTCGAAGAGCGTTCATTGGTCGATATGACTATACAATATCCAACAACAATAGAGAAGATGTCCAAAATAATTGGTGTTGGTGAAGCAAAAGCCAGACGTTATGGAAAAGAGTTTTGTGATATTATTGCCAAATATGTTCAAGAGAATGATATCATTCCACCTGAGCAACTAATAGTCAAAAGCAACGCAAGTACCTCTACTGGTATTAAAACATACATCATTAAGAGTATAGACAAGAATATAGATTTCGAGGATATCGCCAAAGGAAAGAATATGGATATGAACGAACTACTCGACAATATTGAGAGAATTATTTCCTTTGGTAACAAACTTGATATCACTTACTATATAAATAAGGTTGTCGAAGAGGAACATCAAGAGGAGATTATCGCTTGTTTCCAAGATTTAGAGACAGATGATATCCAAACCGTCTTAGATGAGTTAGACGATGACGAATATACCGAAGAGGAAGTTAGATTAATGAGAATTTATTTCATTAGTAAGTACGGACATTAAACAAGAGGCTAAGATGAGAACGATAAGAGTGGTAGTTTTTTCTATTATAATACTTTTGGTGGCTTCTTGTAGTGGAGGATATTCTTTTACGGGAGCGTCAGTTAATGCACAGACAAAGACATTCCATGTAGAGAATTTCGTCAATCGTGCGAGCACTGTCCAGCCTATACTATCCTCGGAGTTAACATACGCACTTATCAACAAGATTCGTTCTGGTACCTCACTAAAAGAAACTTCCGATGAGGCAGATGCTGTCTTTTCGGGTACGATTACTTCTTATAGAGTAACGCCTACTGCCATAACCTCAACCGATCAAGCCTCTAAGAACCGCCTTTCGATTACTATCAAAGTAAAATATACAAATAGGACAGACAGTAAAAGCAATTTTGAACAGACATTTACTCGCTACAAAGACTATGATGCAACCCTTTCGCTGTCTTCTGTCGAGGAGTCTTTGATAAAAGAGATTAACGAGGAATTAGTAGATGATATCTTTACAAAAGCATTTGTTAATTGGTAAATAAATTAAAAGAGAGAAATAAAATCAGTAAAGAGAGAAACAGAATCAGTAATCGTTAGAATAAAATCAGTAAAGAGGAAAATATTATTAGACTTTATCAGAATAATATCAAACTTTATCAGAATAAAATCAAATAATATTTTGAGAACAAAACTAAATAGAGAATAAATAAAAGTGGATAAGAGATACAAGAGAATAGTAAACATTATAGGTTGGGTAGTATTTTTGCTATCTACGCTTTTGTACATCTTCACAATGTACCCTACGGTTGCGTTTTGGGATAGTGGGGAGTTTATTACTTCTTGTACTAATCTGTCTGTTGGTCACCAACCAGGATCTCCTTTGTATCAACTAATAGGATCGTTAGTTGCAAGGCTTTCTTTTGGTAATGTGCATCTGATTGCTCCACTTATCAACTCTATCTCGGCAATTGCTTCGGGTTTGAGTATAATGTTTTTGTATCATATCTTTCTTTATCTCTTTAACAAGTATTCTCCCAAACCTATTGGCAATACGGCTACGGCTGTTATCTCATCTTTGACTTTTGCTTTTACTGATTCTTTCTGGACACAAGCAGCAGAGGCAGAAGTTTATTCACTATCTTTTCTTTTTACTACACTTTGTTTGTATATAATCATTCTTTGGGAGGAGAATCCAAAAGAAAAATACTTAGTTTTGTTATCCTTAGTCTTAGGATTATCGTACGGAGTTCACCCTCTAACCTTATTAGTTATACCAGCAATAGTATTTATTATCTGGTTTCACTACAGAAAGATTACAATCAAAGGAATATGCTATTCTATTCTAATCTCAATCGGAGTTTTGTTCTTATTCGTTAATGCTTTCGATTGGTTAGTGCTGTTGTTAGGCAAGTACTTTGTGTGGACGATAATATTGTTGTGCGTTATGGTAGGGGCGTTGTTGTATATATCCTATCTAAGAAAACTTGCTCTGTTAAACAGTATTGTTTTCTGCTTTTTATTCTTCTTTGTGGGCTGTTCTACTTATGCAGTAATCGCAATACGTAGTCATCAACCCTTACCAATGAACGAATATCCTGCTTACACAAGCCAGCAAATGCACTCATACATTACTCGTCAAGCATACTCTCACGCACCTTTGCTATACGGACCATATTATACGGCGTTGCCTGCCGAAGATTTCAAAGTAGATAAAGAAAAAACCGAACCAGTTTTCAATCATGCCTTTTTTACCATCTTTCCTCGTATGTGGAACTATACTTCTCCGTCATACGAAGATGGTTATGCCTCTTGGGTAGGACAACCTAAGAAAACCATTATGGTAAATGGCGAACAAAGAGTACGACCAACCTTCTGGCAGAACTTACAATTCTTTACCAATTACCAATTCATTTATATGTATTGGCGTTATCTAATGTGGAACTTCTGCGGACGAACTAACGATGTACAAGGTTACGGAGACCTTACAAATGGTACCTATCAAACAGGATTTTATTATATAGACAAATTATTAAGTGTTGACGAGGGGCGAACATATCAATCTATACACAACAAAGCAAATAACAAATATTTCGCAATTCCTCTCTTGCTTTGCTTAATCGGTATATTCTATCATATAATCAAAGATAGCAAACGATTCTTGTTCTTAGGTACAATATTTATTATGTACTCTTTGGCAATAGTTGTGTATACTAATGTACCAGCGTACGAACCGAGGGAAAGAGATTATGTATTCTTGCCGTCATTTATGGTTGTTAGTATATGGATGGGAATAGGTATTTTGGGTATTAGTCAGATTATTGCTAATTTGATTAGAGTTAAGCACCCAAGATATATCTTGCCTTTGTTCCTTATAGTACCTATTTGGGTATTTGCCCAGAATATCAACGACCATAATCATCGTCATAATTATACTGCACGCAATTTTGCTATTTCTATGCTAAACTCTTGCGATAAGGACGCAATCTTGTTTACCGATGGCGATAATGATACCTATCCTTTGTGGTATGCACAAAATGTTGAGCATATTCGCCCAGACGTTAAGGTCATTAATCGGCAGATGCTCAACAATAGTTATTATATCAATCGCTTAAAATGCCATAATGAGACTAATCTTGGGCTTAATCTTACCTTTAATGATAAGGAATACGCCGATGGTATAATGGATGAGGTGCAAATACTGCCTAATTTTGATACAATAGAACTACGAAAAGCGATACAATTAGTAAAAGCAGACAAGATACCTGATATAAAATTTGGTAATCATCTCAAAAACCTAAACTATAACAAGTTTAAGACTAATATTGACGGCAAAGAAATAGTATTTAGTATAGACGCTTCGGTAATAAGCAAGAGTGATATGCTAATTTTGGATATTATTGCCTCTAATCCTAAGCGTCCTATTTATTTCTCGTCATATTCTAATACAGATTATTTGTCTTTGGACGATTATCTTTCTTTGGAAGGCTTTGCTTATAGGGTTATTGGGCAGAAAACGTCTAATCATACGTTTGATAATATCAATAGTACGGCAATGTACAACAAGATATTGCAAGGTTTTGAGTTTTATAACTTCGATAAGAATATTTATTTTAACGAAATAGAGAGAAGTATAATATCTCTATATGTAGAAAATGTAGGTTCTTTGTGCTATAAACTAATCGGCGAGGGAGAAGGTGATAAAGCCCAGACGCTTATCAACAAACTAACTTCTTCTATTCCTTCTTCTATTCATAATTATCCGTTAACCTTATCAGATTTTGCGGTAATAGAATATATGAATGGGAATAGGGAGACCTCCCTGCAGATGATGGAACAAAGTACAAAGAGTTTCAAAATATTTATGGACCGTTACAACGTTGGAACAATACGTTTCCAGTCTCAAAATCGCTTAGAAGCCGCCAAACAAGTAGCCTTCTATATAAATATGCTAAATATGTGCGAAGATTGGGGTTTAGAAGAGTTGCGAGTAACGATATCAAGTACATTGTTTTCGGTTATACGTCCATTTTTGGAGATAACATATAGACAAAAAAAGATAATGCTGTTAGACAAAGACTGGTACGAGGAAGAAATTCAAAGAATAGACGACTTAGTATCGCAAGTTCAGACACTAGCAGACCATTACGAAGAACAAATACCACAATACGAGTAAACAAACAAAGAATAAAAATATATACTTACAATGAACAGTCAAAAATATACACTTAGAGGCGTTTCAGCAAAGAAAGAAGATGTTCACAATGCTATAAAGAATATAGACAAAGGACTTTTTCCGACCGCCTTTTGCAAAGTTATCCCAGATATATTAGGAGGTGATAAAGACTATTGTAATATAATGCACGCCGATGGAGCAGGTACCAAATCCTCTTTGGCATATATGTATTACAAACAAACAGGCGATTTGTCAGTTTGGAAAGGTATTGCACAAGATGCCGTAGTAATGAATACAGACGATGTTATCTGTTCGGGAGTTACGCAAAATATTATTCTATCTTCGACTATCGGCAGGAACAAATCTTTGATTAGTGGCGAAGTGATTAAAGCGATTATCGAGGGAACAGAAGAATTTTTGCAACTTCTTAGAGATTTGGGTATAAATATTTATTCTACCGGAGGCGAGACAGCAGATGTCGGCGATTTGGTACGCACTATTATTGTAGATAGCACAGTAACGGCACGAGATAGAAGAGAAAACATTATACAATCTAAGATTGCTCCAAAGGATGTTATAGTAGGTTTGGCATCTTTCGGACAAGCATCTTACGAGAAGGAATATAATGGCGGTATGGGTAGTAATGGCTTAACGAGTGCAAGACATGATGTCTTTGAACACTCACTAAAAACTCTTTTCCCTGAGAGTTTTGATACTAACTTACCCGATGAGATAGTTTATTGCGGCAAAAAGAAACTTTTAGACCCTATACAGATCGCTAATCAGACTATTGGACAGAGGGCTACTACACTTAAAGGCGATGTTCCGTCTATTGAGACCACTGTTGGCAAATTAGTTCTTTCTCCAACTCGTACTTACGCTCCTATTATTACTAAGATATTGAACGAGTGTCGCAAAGATATCCATTTCCTTGTTCATTGTACAGGTGGAAGTATGGGAAAAGTGCTTAATTTCTGCGATAATGTTCATATTGTTAAGGATAATTTGTTCGCTTTGCCACCATTGTTTGATATTATCGAAAAAGAGAGTGGTACCAATCGTCAAGAAATGTATCAAGTCTTTAATATGGGACAGAGAATGGAGATATATTGCAGCGAAGAGGTAGCAAAAGAGATTATAGATATAAGCGAGAGTTATAATGTTGCTGCCCAAATCATCGGTTATGTAGAAAAGGCAGACAAAGCCTCGGTTACGGTTATCGATGATAAAGGTAAATACGAGTATTTCAAATAATATATCGTAAATATTCGGCTTTCGCATTATTGTCGTTTTTGATAACTACTCTAAGATTAAACCAAAGGTAGTTATAATCCGATACCTTAATCAAGTATTGTGTTTTAGTCTGCGGATTATCTTATCACAATACTTGATTATTTTTTGTTCTTATAGCGAAGTCTATATATATGAGTACAAAAATAGAAGGCAAATAATTGGTAGATTAAGAAAATTTCGTATCTTTGCAACTCAATATTTCTATTTCTTAACAAGATTAGAGAAGAATAGATTTAATAAGGATATTAATAGACAAATATCAAAAAATATAATAACCAAAACACATAGATAATAAGTAATGATAGGTGTAAATAAAGTTATTTTGATTGGAAACTTAGGAAAAGATCCTGAAATAGTAATGTTTGACAACGTAAAGAAGGCATCTTTCCCTCTTGCAACAACAGAGCAATACAAGAATCACGAAGGAGTTAAAGTAGATGAGACAGAATGGCATAATATAGTTTGCTGGCGTGGTCTTGCTGATATAGCAGACAAGTTTCTTAGAAAAAGTATGCAGATTTATGTAGAAGGAAAACTTAAATCTCGCACATGGGAAGACAAAGAAGGCAATAGAAGACGTACAGTAGAGATAGTTGCTGATAATTTTAAGATACTTTCTCGTACTTATCCTACTTCTACTAATAATAATACAGTGCCTACGGTTGATAATTCGGATCTTCTTTCTTTTGATACCGATGATAATCTTTCTTCTTTGGTAGATGACAACCTTAATTACTCTTCGAAGGAAAAGATATGACCATTCTAATTATTTAATCACATAGTTTAGTAACGATAATTAACTAAAAAATATATAAAACAATGAAAAAGATATTATTATTAACGATAACGATTATGTGCTGTGTATCTTTCGGAGCAAAAGCACAAATGCAGAGTCTTTCTTGCAGTTATCTAAAAGCATCATTCGCTCAACCATTGGGAGAATATAAAGATTATTACAAATCTGGTTTCGGTTTGGATTACGGAAGAATATTTGCTTTGGATATTGATATAGCTAATGGTGCAGTAGTACCAGGTATTGATATCACATTTGTAAGTACGCAATTCAATTTCGGAAAAGACCACAACTATTTCGATTCAGAAATCTTAAACTCTCTAACTTCTAATCTTACAACCAAAGGTGGTTTGCTTTGGAGTTTAGGAGTTAAGTTAGGTCCAAGTATTACTGTTGGCATAACTGACGGTTTGGTAGCAGACTTTGCTATTCAATATGACCCAACTGTTATCTTCTCTTTCGCAAGAAAAGGTATCGACAAAGACAAATGGGATAACGGCAATAGAGTAGATGATAAATCTTCTTCTTCTGTATCTTTCGCCAACAGAATAGGTTTTAAGGGTGGCGTTCGTTACCAACATTTCTTCTTTGGTTTGGAATTCCTTATAGGAAGTACTAATATTAGTTATTCCAAAGCTATCTTACCTGAGTTGACTAATGCAGGTATAGAGTTTACCAAAGAAAAAGACATGGGCTTAGGTACAATGCTACTTAACTTTGGTTTTACTTTCTAAGGGATAAGAATTAGAAAATTTTCGTTTTCAATATATAAGGGAAGGTTTAGTTATTAGACCTTCCATTTTTTAACAAAGAGAACAATAACATCAAAACGCCATAGTACAAATGAGACAAATAATCTTTGCAACGCACAACTCGAACAAAATAGAAGAGATACGCCAAGTAGTTAGTAAGAAAATAGAAATCGTTTCGTTGTCTTCCTTAGGGGATAATCAAGATATACCCGAGACAGGACAAACTCTACAAGAAAATGCTTACCAAAAAGCAAAATATGTATACGACAAATATCACAAAGATTGCTTTGCAGACGATACAGGTTTGGAAGTTGAGGTCTTAGATGGTCGTCCGGGCGTTTATTCTGCAAGATATGCTGGAGAGAACTGCACTTCGGAGGATAATATGGTTAAACTTCTTGAAGAGATGGGAGATACAACCAACCGTAATGCCAAATTCCGCACCGTTATTTGTTTGATAGAGAATGGCAAACCAAGATATTTCGAAGGAGAATGTCAAGGTGTAATCACAACTCAAAGATATGGTAACAAAGGTTTTGGATATGACCCGATATTCATACCTAATGGCTTTGGAAGTAGTTTTGCCGAGATGACTAAGGAGGAAAAAAATCTTATCTCTCATAGAGGTATCGCTACAAGACGCCTAATCGCCTACCTATTGAATGAGGATAAATCAGTCTAAACGAATATAAATCAGTTCTTAATCATGATTAACGAGGAAGATATAAGACAAGAAACTATTATGTCGGTAGCTCAAAAGATGGCTATCGCAGCACGCACCGCCCCTAAGGCAAGAGGTACGGACAATCTTATTATTCGTATCTGTGAGAAGGAAGATATTGAGAAGATATCCAAACAATTAGTTTTAGATTACAAACAAAGTGGAGAGAAAGAGACGTTTCTACTTAGGGATTCCGCAAATATTCTAAATGCTTCTTGTCTTTTGTTGATTGCTACCAAAGTACAGGTCTTAGGATTGGATTGTGGTTATTGCGGTTATAAGACT
The DNA here is from genome assembly GCA_963588535.1 of Erysipelotrichaceae bacterium. Taxonomy (GTDB): domain Bacteria; phylum Bacteroidota; class Bacteroidia; order Bacteroidales; family P3; genus Scybalousia_A. The sequence goes on from CAVAII010000085.1 coordinate 11,286, forward strand.
TGTAAGGATAAAGTCGAGGCAGGCAAGAATATCCCTTGTTTTTTCAATTCCGAGGACTTAGGTTTGGCTGTTGGATCGGCATGTAGTATAGCGGCAGACAATAGAGTAGACAATAGGGTTATGTTTTCTGCAGGTAGGGCTGCCTCTCGATTGGGTTTGGTGGAAGGTTGCATGCAGTGTTTGGCGATTTGTTTGTCGGCATCTGCCAAAAATCCTTTCTTTGATAGAAAATAACCATTTGCCGATAGTACATAAATATCTGTAATATAGATTCTTTGGAATAACTCTCGATGTCGTTAAAATAAGTACTGATATTATCCAAATAATTACTGATAATATTTCAACGATTACTGATTTTATCAGAATAATTACTGATTTTATTCCAACGATTACTGATATTATTTTGGTGGTACGTTACACTAAGAAAAAGTATCAATTATCTAACAAAAATAACTACCAAAAAAGAAAATCCTTCTTGGTAGTTAGTTTTTTGTAAGTAGTATTTACGCTACGATTATACAGCGTTGGCTCCGTTAGATACCTCAATAATTTGATTAGTGATATCCGTCTGACGCTGTTTGTTGTAAGTAACGGTAAGATCTTTTAACAAAGCACTCGCATTGTCGGTAGCCTTGTTCATAGAAGACATTCTGGCTCCATGTTCTGAGGTAAAAGAGTCCAAAAAACATTTATACATCTGAGTTTTAAGGCTCTGAGGTATGGCAGAAGAAAGAATCTCCTCTTGGTTTGGAGAGAAAATATAGTCATTATTATGCGTTTTGTTTTCTTTCTCGCCATTTTCTTTCTTGTTCTCTTTCTTATCCTCTGCATTAGACAAAGGGAGAAAATCTTCTATGGTAGGGATTTGTGTAGCAGCGTTTTTGAATTTGTTATAAATGATTTGTATCCTATCATATTTCTTTGACAAGAAATCATTCATAAACTTCTCTGCCTCTTGCTTTACATTATCAAAAGTAAGACTATCCCAAATCTCATCGAAACTACCCAAATAGTTGATAGAATCTATCTTACGAAAAGCGTTATCACCCTTCTTGCCGTAAGAAACAAGCGTAACTTTATGCCCTTCTAATAGATAATCGTTGATTTGTTTGGTCGTTAGTTTGATTATCGAAGAGTTGAAAGTAGCACATAATCCCTTGTTGGAGGTTAGGGCAATAAGCAAAATATTCTCTTTTCCGCTCTTTGTTTGACGAGCAAAGGGCATATCGTCTTGAATAGACTGTCCAAGTTTTGCCATTATCTCACTCATCTTCTGTGAATAAGGACGCAAACGGACTATTGCTGCCTGCGATTTTCTTAACTTCGACGCCGAAACCATCTTCATTGCCGAGGTTATCTGCTGAGTCGATTTAACGGACGCTATTCTTGTACGTATTTCCTTAAGATTTGCCATAAAACTATTGTATTATATACTTCTTAGCAACCTCTTGCTCTGCCTTATGCAAAGTATTTAGGATATTATTGTCCATCTTTCCTTTGCGGATATCGGCTAATGTATCTTTGTATTGTGCATCGAGCAAAGTAAGATAATCTTTTTCGAAATCCAAAACCTTATTTACTGGTATATCGCCTAACCAACCTTGAGTACCACAAGCAATTATAGCCACTTGATGCTCTACTGTCATAGGCGAATACTGAGGTTGTTTTAGTATCTCTACATTTCGCTTACCTTTCTCAATAACCATTTTGGTTGTTGCGTCCAGATCTGATCCGAACTTCGAAAAGGCTTCCAATTCTCTGTATTGTGCTTGATCTATTTTCAGCGTTCCGGCTACCTTTTTCATAGATTTGATTTGTGCCTTACCACCTACTCTGGATACAGATATACCTACGTTGATTGCAGGGCGAACTCCTGAGTTGAAAAGATTACTTTCCAAGAATATCTGCCCATCTGTAATAGATATAACGTTAGTTGGTATGTATGCACTAACATCTCCTGCTTGCGTCTCTATAATAGGCAAAGCCGTTAGCGAACCGCCTCCTTTTACTTTGTCTTTTAGTACCTCTGGCAAGTCATTCATCTGGCGTGCAACCTCATCATTAGCAATTACTTTGCAGGCTCTTTCCAATAATCTTGAATGCAAATAGAATACATCGCCAGGATAAGCCTCTCTTCCAGGTGGACGACGAAGCAACAACGACACTTCACGGTAAGCAACTGCTTGTTTGCTCAAATCATCATAGACTACTAAGGCATGACGACCTGTGTCTCTGAAATATTCTCCGATAGCGGCTCCTGCAAATGGTGCATAAAACTGCATTGCAGCAGGATCAGAAGCCGTTGCAGCCAAGACAATAGTATATTTCATAGCATCGTGCTCCTCTAAGGCCTTAACCAAGGTAGCAACTGTGGAACCTTTCTGCCCACAAGCCACATAAATACAATATACAGGGTCGCCTTTTTCGTAAAATTCTCTTTGGTTGATGATAGTATCCACAGCAATAGCCGTTTTTCCGGTCTGTCTATCACCAATTATCAATTCTCTTTGACCTCTTCCGATAGGGATAATAGAGTCTACGGCTTTAAGTCCTGTTTGTAAAGGTTCCTCAACGGGTTGACGATAGATAACTCCAGGGGCTTTTCTTTCGATAGGCATATCAAAGGTCTCGCCTTGAATTTCGCCCTTACCGTCTATAGGTTGACCGATAGTATTGATAACTCTACCCAACAAACCTTCGCCAACTCTTATAGAGGCGATACGTTTGGTACGTTTGACTATGTCTCCTTCGTTGATATCTCCTGTTTCGCCCAAAAGCACAATACCGACATTGTCTTCCTCTAAGTTTTGTACAACGCCTTGCGTACCATTAGCGAACTCTACCAACTCACCCGATTGAGTATTCAACAGTCCATATACTCTCGCAATACCATCTCCGATAGAAAGCACTGTACCTACTTCTTCTAACTCCGTATTAAGATTAGACGAAGTCAGTTGCTCACGTAGTATTGCCGTTACTTCCGATGGTTTCAAAACTGACATAATACTTATTTTGTTATATTTCTTTTCAAATCATTTAACCTCCTCAAAAAAGAAGCATCATATTGCTCACTATCAACATTAATCACAAAGCCACCAATCAAATTAGCGTCCTTATGAATATCTAATTCGATAGTACAATTCAATTCTCTTTCAAGAGTGTTCTTGATAGTGTTTTTGATATTCTCGTCTATATCATTAGCCACCGTAATAGTTGCTATTTTGATATTATTGTACTTGTTGAAAATATCAATAAACTCTTCGCAAATACCTTTTAGATAAATCTCTCTACGTTTGCTGGCAACCAAAGAAAGAAACTTAGTTGTCAAAGAATCGCAACTCTTTTCGAACAAGGCAAGCAATATTTGTCTTTTCTTCAATGGCATAATGGTAGGATTCTTTAGTACTACCTCCAATTCTCTATTCTCTTTGCAGACAGTATGTATATATGTTATGTCCTTATAGATAGTAGGGATAGAATTATTCTCTTTTGCCAAATCAAAAAGACTTTGAGCGTACCGTTTTTGTAGTTTCTTCTCGTCCATATTATTTGAAACTTATCTTTTCAATTTGTTTGTTGATTAATTCCTCACTTGTTTGAGGGTCTTTGACTTCTTGTTCCAAGACTTTTTGTGCTATATCCAAAGAGATTTGTGCCAATTGATTCTTTAGATCCTTAATAGCGTTCTCTTTTTCCAAAGCAATATCTTGTCTGGCTTGTAAGATGATTTTCTCAGCCTCTTGTTTGGCTTTATCTTTTGCCTCATCTATCATTTGATTACCCGATAGTTTGGCTTGTTTTAGGATATCGTCTCTTTCTTTTTGTGCTTGAGCCAATAGTTCTTCGTTACCTGCTTTCAATTTCTCCATTTCCTTTTTGGCATTCTCGGCAGCAAGTAAAGAGTCTTTGATATCTTTTTCTCTCTTTTTAAGACTTTTTATGATAACTGGCCAACCCCATTTGCCCAAGATAAACAAGACAATAAGAAAGGTTAGAGTCATCCAAAATATTAGTCCTATGCCCGGTGTTAAAAGACTCATAATTTCTCTTTTGTTAGTATAGCACCAGGTGTGAAGGGTATTTATTTTCTTTCACACCCAATGCCATAAACTCTTTTTTTACTTTACTATTACAAGTAAAGAAGCAACAACAGCGAATAATGAAACTGCTTCTACCAATGCAGCAGCAATAATCATATTACTACGAATATCGTTCGTAACGTCCGGTTGACGTGCAATTGCTTCCATAGCGTTCTTACCAATATTACCAATACCGATACCTGCACCGATACATGCAAGACCTGCTCCTATAACTGCCAAGCCATATCCTAATGGCATGTAATTAGCAACTGCTTGTAATAAAACAATTAGTGTTGTCATTTTTCTTAAATTTTTTATTTGTTTTATTTAATCTATTTTCTCCTTTTTATACAGACAATCTCTGTATAATTTGGAACGTCAAAAGTACAAAATTTTTCGCAAATACAAATTTTTTTTCTTTCATTTTTTGAAAATAAGAACACTAATTTACGATTTTTGGACAAATGATTTGGTAAAAAAATTAAGTCCCGAGAGCCTTATTTATATTCTTTCGTATCTAAACGAAAACCATATTTTTAGGATATATATT